>CAZDYB010000070.1:0-12717 GCA_964509045.1 uncultured Akkermansia sp. | reverse complement strand
CCGTCCTTGTAGAACTGGAAACCGGTGGGGCCGTTGAGATCGTCGATGAACGGCGTGCAACGGTCGGCGCGTCCATCGCCATCGGTGTCTTCGAACACGAGAAGGCTGTCACCCTGTTTGGAGTCCGGGGTGCGCTCTGGATAATTGGGCCAGGCAGCGACCCACAAACGGCCGGCGGTATCCCAAGCCATCTGGACGGGTTGAGCCAGGAGCGGGAACTGCTCTTCGCTGGCGAACAGGTTTATCTTCATCCCCGAATGGACCGTCATGCGGGAGATGGCGTCTTCGCCGGAAAGGAAAACATGGGCGCCTTCGGGTCCGGGCCCGGGTTGGTTGCTGGCGATGGGGGTGACCTTTGGCAGGTTGGAGTCGTTGGGTTCGACCTCCCGCCCGTTGGCGGCGGCCCACACCACGACATCACGGTTGGCGGTCATGACGTCGCGCACGGCCATTTCCTCCTGCATGACCTTGTAGTTGGAGATGTAGGGCTCCGGCGCATTGCGGTCGCTGACGAAGCCGCCCTTGCCGGGTTGGTAGGCGAGGGCTGACCGGCCGCCGTACACATTGTAGCCGTCGATGGTGCGGTAGCGCTGATGCCATTGTGCGTTCTTCTCGTTGATGGCGGTGCGGAGCTTTTCGAGGTTCTGCTCAGGTGGGCGGTTTCCAAAGAGGCCCTCGAAGAGGATTGGGGCGAGGATACGGTCGCCTTCGGAGGACAGCAGATGGCCGTTGATGGTCAGGGGTTGGCCGCGGTTGGTGGCATCTGCGTAGAGGCGTTGGGTGGGCGCGATGAGGTCGACGAAGGTCACGTTCTCTGCGGAAGCCACCTCGGCGATCGCCTGGGCGTAGGCCCGCAGGTTGGCGTTCATCGGGGTCGGATCGGCGAAGTTGGGATCCGGATGCCGTTCCTGAAGGATGGGCGAGATCAGGGCGACGCGTGGTGCGCCGGCGTCTGAATAGGTCTGGGAACGGACGTGACGGACCCAGGTGGTGAGTTCAGATTTGAAGGATTCCACACCGGCAGTTCCGCGTGCGGATTCGTTGGCGCCGAAGAATCCCAGGATGACGGTTGCGCCGGTTCGTTTCAGCCAGTCGTCGGGAGAACCGAAGTTCTCGGAGCGATGCCGAATGACCACTTCATCACCGGCGACGGCGAGGTTCCGGACGACGAGTTCGAATCCGGGATGATGGGCATGGAGAAGGGTTTCGAAATGGCCGGAGTGCTGCATGCGATCGGCCATGGCACTACCGACCAAGACAACGTGGTCGCCCTTGCGGAGTTGGAGGGGAGCTGCGTGAAGGTGGACTGAGGCACTGAGGCAGAGCCCAATCCACAGGCTCCACAGACAGGTGAGATGACGATTCATGTGCGGAAAGATAGGGGGAGAGTGCCAGCCATGATGGGACAGCCAAGCCCCCATTCCGGGTCATTTGTGGCGGAAGCGAAAAGCGGGTCTGGAAGGGACAGGCTTTGTCCTGTTGCAGGCGGGTGGCTTGGAGGAGGGGTGGGAGAGCGGAAAGGGCGCGTGAAGGGGAGTGGGAGCCTCCAACCCTTTTTTGCAGACGCCACTCGAGGTTGGGTTGACGGGAGTCGGAGGGAGGCGTTGGGGACAGGCTCGGGGAAACGGAGCCTGTCCCCATGGGGTTCACCCCTCACCCCTGAAATGGAGCCTGTCCCCATCGGGTTCACCCCTCCCCTCTGAAATGGAGCCTGTCCCCATGGGGCTACGATCAGGGGCGTTCGGAGACAGGGAGGAGCCAGTCGATGGGAGGGCGACCGGCTTGGGTCAGGAGTTGGTTGGTTTGGGAGAAACAGCGGCAGCCGAGGAATCGGCCACGGGCGAGGGGTGACGGGTGGAAGGCCTTGAGCACAGCATGCCGCGGGTTGTGGATCCGGTCTTCCTTCGCCCACGCCAGTTTACCCCACAGCAGGAACACAATTCGGTCGGGTTGGGCGTTGAGGAGGTCGATGATCGAGTCGGTGAAGGGTTCCCATCCGAGTCGGGCATGGCCTGCGGCCCGACCGGTGGGGACGGTGAGGACGGTGTTGAGGAGGAGGACACCGGAGCGGGCCCAGGCGGCGAGGCAACCATGGGAGGGCGGGGCGATGCCGAGGTCGGAATTCAGTTCACGATAGACGGTGACGAGGGATCTGGGGATGGGTCGGACATGGGGTTGGACGGAGAAGCATAGTCCATGGGCGTGGCCTGGGGTTGGATAGGGATCCTGTCCCAGGATGACGGCGCGGACCCGGTCGGGTGGGGTGAGGTCGAGGGCTGAGAAGATCTGGTCGCGGGGAGGAAGGATGACGGTGCCGGCTTGGATATCGGCGGAGATCCGGGTCTGAAGGGCAAGGAGGTGGGATTCGGTGGCCGGACTGGCGAGGAGGGATTGCCAGGGGGGTGGAACGGGCGGAAGTGACCAGGGAGGCGGCGGCATGATCAATCGACGAGTTGGAGGAAGGCAATTTCGTCGAGGATGCGGATGCCGAGGGTCTGGGCTTTTTCGAGTTTGGAACCAGCCTCTGAGCCGGCGAGGACGAAGTCGGTCTTGCGACTGACGCTGGAGGAGACCTTGCCCCCGGCGGCTTCGATGCGGGCGGTGGCTTGTTCGCGGGTGAGGCTGGGCAGGGTGCCGGTGAGGACGAAGGTCTTGCCCACGCAGGGACCGGAGGGGACGGAGAGGGCGGGGCGATACAGAGTGGAGTTGAAATTGAGGCCGGCTTCGCGGAGGCGTCGGATCAGGTCCTGGTGCTGGGTTGCGGAGAACCACTGGGCAACTGACGCCGCGATGACGGGGCCGATTTCGTTGATCTGGGTCAGTTCGGCTTCGGTGGCGCGTGCGAGTGAGTCGAGGTCGGGATAAGCGCGTGCGAGGGCTTTGGCGACACCGACCCCGACGTGGTGGATCCCGAGTCCGACGAGGAGACGCCAGAGATCGCGGGAGCGGGACGCCTGGATTCCGGCGATGAGGTTGGTGGCCGATTTTTCACCCATCCGTTCGAGGTTCGCGATGGAATTGGGGGTGAGGCTGTAGAGGTCTGCGACATCGTGGACGAGTCCGGAATGGATGAGTTGTCGGGTGACGACTTCGCCGCCGCCGTCGATGTCCATTGCGGAGCGACCGCACCAATGTTCGACGCGACCGCGGATCCGGGCTGGGCAATCGGGATTGGTGCAACGCCAGACGACGCCCTCGGAGTCACCGATGGCGCTGCGGGAGATGGGAGAGCTGCACTCGGGACATTGACGAGGAAAGGTGAACTGGATTTCGGAGCCGCTCCGGGCTTCCGGAACAACGCAGACGACGGCTGGGATGACATCGCCGGCCTTCTCGATGACGACGATGTCGCCGATGCGGATGTCCTTGCGGCGGAGTTCGTCCTCGTTGTGGAGGGTGGCGCGGCTGACGGTGGAGCCGGAGACGAAGACGGGTTCGAGTTCGGCGACGGGGGTGAGGGCGCCGGTGCGGCCGACCTGGATGGTGATGCCGAGGAGGCGGGTGCGGGCCTGTTTCGGAGCGAACTTGTAGGCCACAGCCCAGCGTGGGGCCTTGTTGGTGGAGCCGAGGGAATCGCGGAGGTTGATCTCGTTGAGCTTCACCACGGCACCGTCGGTCTCGTAACCGAAATCAGAGCGGACCAGGTCGAGTTCGTTGATGGCCTGCAGGACTTCGTCGGGGGAACGGGCGATCCACAGGCGTTCGGGTGTGGGGAGTCCCACGGAGCGGAACCAGTCGAGCAGGCCGGCCTGGGAATCGGGGAGGGTGCCACCGCGGACTTCGCCGAGGCCGTAGGTGACGACGGCGAGGGGACGTTGGGCGACGGTGCGGGGATCGAGTTGTTTGAGGGAGCCGGCGGCGGCGTTGCGGGGATTGACGAAGGGATCCTCGCCGGCGGTTTCGCGGTCCGTGTTGAGCTGTTTGAATCCGGCGGAAGGCATGTAGACCTCGCCTCGGACTTCGAGGATGTCGGGCAGTGTGGCGCCTGGCGGTGGAACCAGGCGGAGTGGCAGGTTGCGCAGGGTGCGGAGGTTGGCCGTGATGTCGTCGCCGGAGGAGCCATCCCCGCGGGTGGCGCCGAGGGTGAACACGCCGGATTCGTAACGGAGGGAGATGGCGACGCCATCGATCTTGGGTTCGACGGTCCAGGAGAGGGGGGTGGTGCCGAGGGGTTTCTGGGCTCGGAGAAGGAAGGCGCGGACTTCCTCGGGTGAGTAGGTGTTCTCGAGGCTGAGCATGGGCACCGCGTGTTGCACGGTGGCAAAGCTGGAAAGCGGAGCGCCGCTGACGCGTTGGCTGGGGGAGTCGGGGGTTTGGAGTTCCGGGTGGGCGGATTCGAGGTCGATCAGTTCACGGTAGAGCCGGTCATACTCGGGATCGGAGATGACGGGTTGGGCGAGGATGTAATAGGCGTGGTCGTGAGCCCGCAGTGCGGCGACGAGTTCGGCGTGGCGTGATAGCGCGTCTGGAGACGGCATGAGGGGGCGTCGAACGTGTTGAGCGGACGATCAGGCGGTTTGGACAGATTCCTGGGAGGAGGACACCGTTGCTGCCTTGAAAGGTTCCCGGAAGACCATGCCGAGGGATTCGAGCAGGTTGCGATCGGCGTCGTAGGAGGGGGAGGGGACGGCCTTGGTGAGCATGAATTCCGTCTCGGACGAGAAGATGGAATTGGCGCCGGCGAGGAAGCACAGGGCCTGCACGGCTGGGGAGAGGCGGGCGCGACCGGCGGTGAGTCGGACATCGGAGCGGGGCATGACGAGGCGGGTGGTGGCGATCATGCGGATGACGTCCCAGTCGGGGACATCGGCGTTGTCGGCCAGGGGTGTGCCGGAGACCTTGCTGAGGATGTTGATGGGAACGGACTCGGGATGGGGTCGGACGGCGGCGAGGGTCTGGAGCATCTTGAGGCGGTCGGCGACGGATTCGCCTAGGCCGATGATGCCGCCGGAGCAGAGGGTGACGTTGGTCTCGCGGACATTGGCGATGGTCTGGAGGCGGTCGGCGTAGGTGCGGGTGGTGATGATGGTCTCGTAGAACTCGGCGGAGCTGTCGAGGTTGTGGTTGTAGGCATAGAGCCCGGCCTGTTCGAGGCGGCGAGCCTGGTCGGTGGTGAGCATGCCGAGGGTGCAGCACACCTCGAGGCCGAGATCGGTCACTCCCTTCACCATGTCCACGACGCGGTCGAAGGAGTCGCCGTCCTTCACGGAGCGCCATGCGGCGCCGAGACAGACGCGGGAGACACCGGCTTCCCGGGCGCGTCCGGCGATCTCCAGGACCCGTTCGCGGTCCATGAGCTTTTCCGGGGAGACCCCGGTGGAGTAGCGGGAGGATTGGGCGCAGTAGGAGCAGTCCTCGGGACAGGCGCCGGTCTTGATGGAGATCAGTTTGCTGACCTGCATCTCGCGCGGGTCATGATGCTGGCGATGAACCGAGGCGGCCTGGAAAACCAGTTCGAGCAGGGGTTGATCGTGCAGGTGCTGCAACTCATCAAGGGACCAGTCGTGGCGGGTGTCTTCAGTCATGCGTGGAGGCGGGGCCGCCTTGGCGACGCCCGGTTGGGGGGATCGTGCGTCAAGGGGGGTGCGGTTGTAAACCGGTGAAGCGGGTGGGGTTGACGGCTGGGGGACGGAGCGGGTGGGGTCGCGGTGCTGGACTGCCGCGGGAGATGGGATCAGGCGGGGCCGGGACCGCCGAGGTTGGTGGCGCCATTGACCTGGGAATTGACACGGAGCCGGAGGCCATTGAGGCGGATGAAGCCGGTGGCGTCGTCCTGGTTGTAGGCCTTGGTGGGGTCGGCCTCCATGGTGGCGATGTGGGGGTTGTACATGCTGAACCTCGAACGGCGTCCGGCGACATAGAGACCGCCCTTGTAGAGCTTCACGCGGACGGTGCCGGACACGTTCTTCTGGCTTTCCTCGACGTAGGCCTGGAGGGCGAGGCGTTCGGGAGCGTACCAGAAGCCGTTGTAGACCAATTCGGCGTATTTCGGGATGAGGGCATCGCGCTGGTGCATGACCTCGCGGTCCATGGTGAGGCTTTCCATCTGGCGATGGGCGTAATGGAGGATGCTTCCGCCTGGGGTTTCATACACGCCGCGGCTCTTCATGCCGACGAAGCGGTTCTCGACCATGTCGACCCGACCGACGCCATGTTTGCCGCCGATCCTGTTCAGGGTCTTCATGACCTGGAGCGGGTTCAGGGCCTTGCCATTGACGGCCACGCAGTTGCCCTTCTCGAACTCGAGGGTGACGTACTCCGGCTTGTCGGGGGCGTCCTCTGGCAGGACGGAAAGGGTGGTGAAGTACTCGCGATTCTTGAGGTCGAAGGAGTCGTACCAGGGATCTTCGAGGATGCCGGCCTCGTAGGAGATGTGGAGGAGGTTGCGATCCATCGAGTACGGCTTCTTGGCGCTGGCCTGAACGGGAATGCCCTTGGCGGTGCAGTAATCGATCATCGCCTGGCGCCCGGGGAAATCCTTGCGGTACCGTTCGTCGCGCCAGGGGGCGATGATGGTGAGTTCGGGGGCGAGGGCGGCGGCGGTGAGTTCGAATCGGACCTGGTCATTGCCCTTGCCTGTGGCGCCGTGGGCGATGGCATCGGCGCCCTCGGCCTTGGCGATCTCGACCATGCGTTTGGCGATGAGAGGGCGAGCGATGGAGGTGCCGAGGAAGTACTGGCCCTCGTAGATGGCTCCGGCGCGGAGCATGGGGAAGATGAAATCGCGGGCGAACTCCTCCTGGAGGTCATCGATGTAGATTTTGGAGGCACCGGTCTTCCTGGCCTTGCGATCGAGACCCTTGAGTTCCTCTTCCTGGCCGATGTTGGCGCAGAAGGCGATCATTTCGGCGTTTCCGTAGGTTTCCTTGATCCAGAGAAGCAAGACGGAGGTGTCGAGGCCACCCGAGTACGCGAGGACGATTTTCATTTTCGATGGAGGACCGGAGCGGGCCGTATTCGGGGCGCGCCACGGTGCGGCGAGTGAACGCGAGGGGTCTGGGGCAGGGAAGGAGTTTTTTCAGCGTCGACCGTCGTACCACATGGCGCAGGCCTCGCGATTGGCGAAGGTGGAATGGGGGCGGAACAAGGCGCGGACGAGGAACCATCCGATTTCGAAGGGACGATAGAGGGTGGCCTTGCGTGCGGAGGTGAGGAGGGGTGCGGAGGTGAGGATGACCAGGCGTTTGCCGCGGGACCTGGCCAGGCGTTTGAGACGTTTGGCGAGGTCGAGTTCCTCGGCGGCGAACTGGTGGAGGCTGAAACCGCCGACTTCGATGAAGGCGGCGGTTTCGACGAAGATGTAGGAACCGGCGAGCCAACAGCCGAGGCGGCTGATGACATTCCAGACGGAGGCGGCGAAATGAACGGAGAAGGGGCCTTGATCCATGCGGAGGGTGCTGCCGCCGGCGAGGACCTTTCCGGACTGGATGGCTTGGACGGTGGCGTGGAGGAGGGCGGGGGAGGGTTGGGAATCCGCGTCGAGGAACAGGATCCATTCGCCGGAGGCGGCTTTGGCGCCGGCATTGCGGGCGCGACCGATCATGTTGACGGGTTCAAAGACGACGCGGGCGCCGTGTCCGGCGGCGATGCGGGCGGTCTGGTCGGTGGAATTGTTGTCACAGACGATGATCTCGTGATTCCAGCCGAGAGGGGCGAGGGATTGGAGGGCGTTGTGGAGGGCGTTGAGGGTGGCTGGGAGGAGACGTTCCTCATTGAACGCGGGGATCACGACGGAAAGCGTCATGGATGGAAGGATCCGATGGGATTGGGCGTTTGCATAGCGGGCTTGTGTGGGCAAGTTCGGGGGTCGCCGGGAAAATCCGTTGACGCCTTGCAGCAGCGCTCAACAGAGTTTGTTTCTGCGGGAGTTGGAGCGAAGCCATTTACAACGACATGAGCACACCTGATAACGCCACCGTTTTCGCCAAGGGACTGGATGGAATCATCGCGGCCCACACACGACTGAGCGATGTCCGCGGGGACATCGGGCAGTTGATCTACTGCGGGTATGACATCAACGAGTTGGCTGGACAGGTCACGTATGAGGAGGTGGTGCATCTGTTGCATCACAACGCATTGCCGAACGCGCGGGAACTGGCGGAGTTGAAGGTGACGCTGGCTGGGTTCCGGGAGATTCCGCAGGGGGTGATTGATCTGGTGACGCGACTTCCCAGGGACACTCCGCCGATGCACGCGATCCGGACGGGGGTTTCCGCCCTGGGATGTTATGACACCACGGCGGATGCGGATGCGATGGATGCGCAGCGTCGGAAGGCGTTGCGGTTGGTGGCGCAGATTCCGGTGATCACCGCGTATTTCCATCGGGCACGGCAGGGCTTGCCGCTGGTGGCACCGGATCCGGCCCTGGGTGAGGCGGCGAACTTCCTGTACATGATCGACGGTGTGAAGCCATCGGAGGAGAAGGTGAACACCATGGACATGTGTTACGTGCTGCATGCCGACCATGGGATGAATGCGTCGACGTTCAGTGCGCGGGTGACGATCGCGACGTTGAGCGATGTGTATTCGGCGGTGACGACGGCGATCGGGACGTTGAAGGGTCCGCTGCATGGCGGGGCCAACGAGGGGGTCATCAAGATGCTTCAGCAGATTGGTTCATTGGAGGCGGTGGACGCCTACGTGGCCGAGTGCCTGCGGCAGAAGCAGAAGATCATGGGCATCGGGCATCGGGTTTACAAAGTGCTCGATCCGCGGGCGCCCCATCTCAAGCGCATGGCGCAGTTGCTGTCGGCCAAGCTGGGTGAACCGAAGTGGATCCAGATGTCGGAGCGCATCGCGGAGATCATGCTGAAGGAGAAGAATCTCCATGCGAACGTCGATTTCTACAGTGCTACGGTGTACTACTCGTTGGGGATTCCGACCGACCTGTTCACGCCGATCTTCGCGATTGCCCGGACGAGTGGTTGGACGGCCCATGTGCTGGAGCAGTTGGCGGACAACCGTTTGATCCGGCCCCAGTCGATCTACACCGGGACCACCGGGTTGAAGGTGGTGCCGCTGGCGGAGCGCTAGGCAACCGGATGGCTGGACTGCGCGGTTGGCGGCAGGCGATTGGAGTCCCAGCCCTGTTTCCCGACGTCGTCGTGATCCTTCCCCGGATTCGCCCTTTCTTCCGTCGCGGTAGTCGGGGCAGGATCAGGGCTTGCAGCGGGAGTGTGAGCCGCCTGCCTGTCCCGGACCGGACGGGGCGGGAGGGATCGGGGAGTCCCGATTGGCCGGCTGCGAAGTTTTTTTGAACCGGGACATCGCGTCCCGGCCGTTCCCGACGGACAACGGGATTTGAAATCGAGACAGCTGATGAACATCCACGAATACCAAGCGAAACAACTGCTGGCGCGCCATGGAGTGGCGGTACCGGCGGGCGAACCCTGCAAGACGGTGGAGGAGGCCCGTGCGGTTTCCGAGAAACTGTTCGGGGCGGGCCATTCCCTGATCGTCATCAAGTCGCAGATCCATGCCGGCGGCCGCGGCAAGGGGACCTTCACCCATGGATTCCAGGGCGGAGTCAAACTGGCGAAGTCCGTTGATGATGCGGTCAACATTGCGGGCAACATGCTGGGCAAGACCCTGGTGACGAAGCAGACCGGGCCTGAAGGGCGAGTGGTTCAGACGTTGCTGGTGGCGGCGGCGGAGAACATCAAGAAGGAGTTCTACCTTGCGGTGTTGCTGGATCGGGCGGTTTCGCGGCCGCTGATCATGGCGAGCACCGAAGGCGGAGTGGACATCGAAGAGGTGGCGGAGCATTCGCCTGGGAAGATTGTTCGCGAGCACGTGGATCCGGCCGTGGGCCTGATGCCTTACCAGGCCCGGAAGATCGCCTCGGCGTTGGGGTTGAAGGGCGACCTGTTCAAGCAGGCCTGCAAGCTGATCACCGGCGTCTACACGACCTGGTGGGAATCCGACGCCGCCATGGTGGAGATCAATCCGTTGTGCATCGTGGAGGGGCCCGGCGGCGTGGAATCCATCGTGGCGGTGGATGCCAAGATCGGGTTGGACGACAACGCCCTGTACCGGCATCCCGACATCCAGGCGATGCGGGATCTGGCGGAGGAATCGCCGTTGGAGGTGGAGGCGAGCAAGTTCTCACTGAGCTACATCAAGCTGGACGGCAACATCGCCTGTCTGGTCAACGGGGCGGGGTTGGCGATGTCGACGATGGACATCATCCAGCACTATGGCGGGTCACCGGCCAACTTTCTGGACGTTGGGGGTGGTGCATCCAAGGACCAGGTGGCGGCGGCATTCCGGATCATCCTGAGTGATGCCGCGGTGAAGGGCATCCTGGTGAACATTTTCGGCGGGATCATGGACTGCAACGTGATCGCGACGGGCATCGTGGAAGCGGTGCGTGAGACCGGATTGAAGCTGCCGTTGGTGGTGCGGCTTGAAGGCAACAACGTGGCGGCCGGACGCAAGACGCTGGGCGAGTCGGGGCTGACGATCATCAGTGGTGATTCGATGGCAGATGCGGCCCAGAAGGTCGTGAAGGCCACGCGCGGCGCCTGAACTCCAGACAACAACCCTCAGACATTTTCAAACATGGCCATTCTCGTAACTCCCCAGACCAGGATTCTGGTGCAGGGCATCACCGGCGCTTTCGGAGCCAAACATGCCCAACTGTCCCTCGCCTACGGCTCGCAGGTGGTGGCTGGTGTCACCCCGGGCAAGGGTGGACAGACCTTCGAAGGCAAGGTTCCCGTGTTCGACACGGTGAGCGATGCCGTTCGTCAGACCGGTGCGACGGCATCGGCGATCTTCGTGCCGCCCCCGATGGCGGCGGACGCCATCCTGGAGGCGGTCGACGCCGGGATTGAACTGGTGGTTGCCATCACCGAGGGCATCCCGGTGAACGACATGATCCGGGTGAAGCGTGCGATGGAGGGATCGAAGTCGCGGTTGATCGGTCCGAACTGTCCTGGATTGGTGACGCCGGGTGAAGGTCCCCAATCGCATGGCGGATGCCGGATCGGCATCTCGCCGGGCTACATCCACAAGAAGGGTCATGTGGGGGTGGTCAGCCGTTCCGGCACGCTGACCTATGAGGCCGTCTGGCAGCTTACCTGCCGCGGCGTCGGTCAGTCCACCTGCGTGGGCATCGGTGGTGATCCCGTCAACGGCACATCGCACCTCGACATCATCCGGCTGTTCATGGCGGATCCGGACACGCACGGGATCATCATGATCGGTGAGATCGGCGGATCCGGTGAGGAGGAGGCGGCGGAATGGATCGGCAAGTATGGAACCAAGCCGGTGGCGGGATTCATCGCGGGAGCCACGGCTCCTCCCGGACGGCGCATGGGTCATGCCGGCGCCATCGTGAGTGGAGGCAAGGGCACGGCGAAGGCCAAGATCGATGCTTTCCGAAAGGCTGGCATCGGGATAGCTGCCACGCCGAGCGAGATGGCGGACACCCTGCTGCGGATGATGTGACCGGACGCAGAACCGGGGGCAGCGGCGTAACGACGCTCCCCCGGTGTGGGTCTGGCCCGAAGCCATGTCGCTCGTCGATCTGCTGTTGAACCTGACGGCCCTGCTGATGTGGGTGTCCTGGCGGGGGATCAGCGGATTGGAGGCTGCGGGGACGGCCGGGACGATCCTGGGGAACCTGCGACCGGCGGAACGGCGGACTGCACCGCGTCTGGGATATCTGGGTGGGTTGATCCTGTTGCTGATGGTGCGGGCCCTGATTTACCGACAGTTGGGGCCGGCGTTGGCCTGGCATCCGGGTTGGTCGGTGAATGCGGTGGGGTTGGTTTTCCGCAGCGACAGCCTCATGCGGATGCTGGCCTATTCCTGGCTGAGTTTCGGTTGGCTGTTGCTGACGTGGTACACGTGGATGGTGGGAGTGTTGGTGATCAACCGACCGCCCCGTGACCGGGACGGGGTTACCCGGGCCATCCGGCGTCAGATGGGTTGGATGGGAGTGTGGCCGGCGTGGGTGCTGACTTTGATGCCGATGCTGCTGGCGGGTCTCGGCTGGGCCTTGGTTGGATGGCTGGCGTCGGAGACCCGGTTGATGCCGGCGTTGGCCGACGGGCGTCACCTGTTGCAGCAGTCGTTGGTGGTGGGATTGAGTCAGGTCTGTGTGTTGCGATGGGCGGCGGCGGTGATCCTGATCCTGCATCTGCTCAACCTGTATGTGTATCTGGGGAACAATCCGGTGTGGGAATTCGTCCAGCAGACAGGTGAACGGTTGAGTCGGCCGTTTGGCATCTTCCGGTTTGGACAACTCGACCTGTCCCCGATCCCGGCGCTGGTGATCTACTGGGGGGTGTTTTCGGTGTTTGGTTGGGGGTTTCCGTGGTTGCGCACGGTGGTGCCGGGGTTGCCGGCTTGGATGGAGTACGGTGTGTTTCCGACCCTGTTCCGGAATCTGCCGATGGGGTGACCGGGGTCAGGGGTTGGGCGGGATGGAAACGGTTGGTGGCGGATCGGGGATGACGAGGGTGAAGGTGGAGCCGTCTCCCGTGCGGCTTTCCACGGTGAGTTCGCCGCCCATCATCTGGGCGAAGCCGCGTGAGAGGGCGAGACCGAGACCGGTGCCCCCGAACCTCCGGAAGGTGTCGGAGTCCGCCTGGGAAAAGACCTGAAAGAGGCGGGACACCTGTTCCGGGCTCATTCCGATGCCGGAGTCGGAGACCTTGAAGACCAGGCGGGAGTCGGGTGGGGGAGGGGTGGGGTTGTCGGGTAGGTTCG
>CAZDYB010000069.1:12029-12860 GCA_964509045.1 uncultured Akkermansia sp. | reverse complement strand
CGACCCTCGGTCCGGCGCTCGGTGGAGAGTGGGTTCATCACAGCGGACGGCACCTTGAACGGATTCCAGGTTTCCGCGGGCAGCACGAACAACCAGATCGTCGGTTTCCCCATCGTGGGGCGGTCCAGGCAGGACGGGTTGGCCACGGGAGAAGCCCGGGCGTATCGGATCCGGTTGAGCAATCCCGAGGCGACGAATTATCCGGTGCGGTTGACATTGGCCTGGACGGACCCGGCGGGAAACCCGGCGGCGGCCATCAAGCTGGTCAACGACCTCGACCTGATGGTCACCAACGCGGTCGATGGCACGTATTTCCTGGGCAACGATTTCGAGAGCGGCTCGGGATTCTCCCGGGTGCAGTCGAGCACGAACCTGGCGAACTCGACCCCTTCGGAAGATCCCTTCGGCAATCCCAACGGCGACACCAACTCGGTGGCTTCGTTCCCGGACAACATCAACAATGTCGAGCGGATCGTGATCCCGGCGCCGGTGCCGCAGGAGTTCATCATCGTGGTGCGGGCACGTCGGGTGAACGTCAATGCGTTGCAGACCCACCCCAACGGGGTGGTGCAGGATGCGGCCGTGGTGTTCCGGAGTGATGCTCCCGAGGAACTGGGCGTGGTGGGAACGGTCAGCGATGCCTCGACTCCGCCCCCGCTGTCGGCTGAACGTCCGGCGGCCACGGTGCTGACCAATGGATTCCCGTTGTTCAATGAGCGGGTGGGGGCCAATTCGCCGCTGCTGGGATCCACCAACGGAACGACCAACCAATGGCGGTTCTACGTCTTCACCAACACCCCGGGTGGAATCAGCTTCGGCGGCTCTCTCACC
>CAZDYB010000069.1:0-12019 GCA_964509045.1 uncultured Akkermansia sp. | reverse complement strand
ATAGGCGTGTGGGTGAACCCGACCGCGATTTTGCCGACCTGGATCTCTATGTGTCGCTAGATCCCGGCCTGACCAATCTCGTTCCCTCGGCCATCACCAACGCCTTCAAGTCGACCCAACGCGGTGGGACCGAGTATGTGGTGTTCACCAACTCCCCGGTCAACGGCGAGGTCTATTACGTCGGGGTCAAGTCGGAGGACCAAAAGGCTGTCGAGTACACCTTCGTCGTCGTGTCTTCCACCACGCCCTTCGGGGCACTGGGTCCGGATGGCAACCTGCGGGCGTTTGGCATCCCGCTGACCCAACCCATCCCGGACGGTTCACCCGACCAGCCTGGCATCGGACTTTACATGGCGCTCAGCCTGGTGCAGGGCGAGACGCGCCGGGTCTATGTGCAGCAGACCGTCTCGCACGAGAATTTTCCGGACCTCATCGGGACGCTGTATCACGACGGCATTTCGCCGGCCCTCAACAATCACGGACAGCTTTCGGACCTGGCCCTGGGACGAGTGCAGTTCGGGACGAACATCACGACCTTCTATGACGACACCCGGGACAGCGGGACCCTGGGGGCGGTGCCGGTGGACGGGCCGGGGACGCTTCTGGATTTCCTGGGTGGCCGGGCCGGCGGGGTGTGGATCCTGCAGACGGTGGACGATGCATTGGGCAGTTCGGGTCGGGTGAACAACCTAGAGTTGATCGTCCAACCCAATGATTTCGGGAACCAGTTTGTGACCCGGACGGTTCAACCGGGCGAGTGTGTGTTGGAAGTGGTGAATGTGCCGGCCAACGCGAACCGCCTGACGGTGGTGGTGACCAACATGAGTCCCGCGCTTCCGTTGGAGGTGTACATCCGACGTTCCACCCCGGCGGATCCGGCAGATCCGGACACCAGCGAGAGGTTCGCGGTGATTGAACCCCCGGGAGGTTCCGTGATCCTGGATATCCGGGACGAACCACCCCTGCTTCCGGGACGCTATTTCGTCTCTGTCTGCAATCCCAACAGCGTGGCCATCACGTATCAGATCGCGCGGTTCATCGATACCGACCTGGATGACCAGTTCAACAGGACGATCCAGTCGGAGCCGAGCCAGAACCTGAGTCTGCGGGATGCGGCGGTGACGCGGTCCTTGATTTCCGTGACCGACACGCGGCCGGTGGGATCGATCGAGGTGGGGACGCGGATCCGGCACACCCGGGGTTCGGATCTCTGGCTGCACCTGGTGAATCCGCAGGGTGACCGGATGCTGCTGAGTGAAGCTCGTGGAGGAACCAACATCGGCGGCTATGGCGGCGTGCAGGTGGTGACGAACTTCCAGCACATCGCGCTGGCCATGGATGTGCCGGGGTCGACGGCGAGCCTCTATGTGGATGGAGTACGGGTTCTGGAGCAGAACGTGGGTCCGGTATTGATGCCGGGGAACCGGCGGCTGAGCTTTGCCAACGATCCCACCCGGGGATTCACCAACCGCCGCGCCACGATTTCCCTGGATGACGTGGGTTTCTGGCGACGGGCGCTGCGATCCAATGAGGTGGCCTCGATCCATCAGGAGGGTCTGATCGGTTTCGGCAAGACCCTGTTGCAGCGTGAGGAGGGGCTTTCGGCGCTCTGGGCATTCGATGGGACCGGCAATGATTCCCTGGGCGTCAGTGACGCCGCGTTGCTGGGCTTTTCACAGTTTGTGCCGGGTCAGGTGGATCTGGCCCTGCGTTTTTCCGGAACGACGGCTGAAGGGCGGACACCGGTGTTGCCGATTGATGCCGGCCAGGGATTCACGCTGGAGGGTTGGGTGCAGACCTCGGCGAACAACGAAGGGATCGTGGTGGCGGCATGGGGTCCCGATGACGGGACGTTGTCGACGCCGGCCATCCTGATCGGTTTCCCGCCGCCGTGGGGCAACGGTGCCGGATCGGTGAGCGCGGTCTTCACGGGCCTGGATGGAAGCCCGGTGGTGATGAGCAGCAATCCGGGCACGGTGATCGCAATGAATCTGAGCACCAATCGGACCTATGCGGTTTTCAGCGACCGCACCAATCTCACCTGGGGCCCGATCAAGTTTGCGCGTCCGGCCTTTTCAGGGACCAACTCGGGAGCGGTGGTGGTGGCAACCAACTCCTTTGAGACCGGGCCGGCGGGCGTGGTGAATCCCGGAGTGGATTTCGAGGGTTGGACCGTGCTGAGCAACCTGGCGGAGGTGGTGTTCCTGGATGGCAATGCCCATACCGGAGACCGGGCATTGGCGCTGGGCGATTCGGCGGTGCGATACCGGGTGGATTCGGACAGTGGATCGCGATTCCGGGCGTCGTTCCAGGCTCGGACACATCCCTCCAATTCCGTGCCGGTGACCACCGCGCTCTACATTGATGGCGAACTGGACCAGACCTTTGTCGTGTCGTCGAACTGGACCCGCATAGATCTCCGGTTCCGGACCAGCACCAACCGCATGGACATCGTGCTGGCTCCCACCGCGGTGGGGAATGTCGGGACGAATGGTGAACCGTTGGGCGTGATGATCGACAGTTTCAACCTTGAGATCCTGGGGGCGGAACTGACCTATCAGCCGGAGGTCGGGTTCGAACAGTTGCTGGGCAAATCGGCAGCGGGCGACTGGGCCCTGGAGGTGACCGACGCCCGGGGTCAGGTGGCCGGCCAGATTGATGGGTGGGAACTGCGCCTGATCTTCATGCAGACCAACCGGCCGGTGGTCCGCCTGACCAACGGCGTGCCCTACGCCTCTTCACTGGCCCCGGGGGAAACCGCGTTCTTCCGGATGGACGTCCCGCTGGAGGCCCGTGCTGCGACCAACACACTGTTTGCGTCGGGTCCTGGACCCTTGGTGCTCTACAGCGCGACCGGAGTGCCCACCGGGGCCAACCCCGACGATTTCCGGGTGGACAGCAATCCGTTCATCATCGGGACCAATCTTCCGCCGATCCTGCCGCGGGGTCAGCGGTATTACCTGACGGTGGTCAATCCCACGGGGAACACCCTGGATTACGCACTGCGCGCGGACTTGGACATCGGGTTGGTCATCCTGACCAACGGGGTTCCGTACCTGCAGGGGGCATCGACTCCGGGGTACCTCGATTACTATGCACTGGATGTGGGGACCAACGCATTGACGACCGTGTTCGAGGTGCCGCAGATGTCGGGCAACGTGGACCTGTTCGTAAGCCGTTCACCGGTCCTGCCCCGACGCTTCTTCCACGACTACGCCAGCACCAATTCCGGCACGACACCGGAGGTGATCGGGATCGACGCGGCATCCGCGCCGGTACCCCTGGCTCCGGGTCGATGGTATCTCTCCGTGCAGACACCGGGCACCAATCCGGTGGCCTATACGGTGCTGGCGACGGAACTGAGCGGGCAATTGCTGGTCCTGACCAACGGCCTGCCGGTGACGCTGACCAATGATGTGGCGGATTCGATCCAGTATTTCGCGGTGGATGTGCCGGAGGCATCGACGGCGGTGGAGGTTCGGGTATCGGGTGCGGACGACAATGTGGACCTGTATTTCAAGCGGGGTCTGCCGTTGGTCTCCAGGACAGTGTTTGATTACTCATCGATCTCGCCGGGGACCAACGATGAGAGTGTCACGGTGACGTTGAACTCCACTCCGGTGCCGCTGGAGCCCGGGCGTTGGTATGCGGCGGTTCACTCGGCCGGTGCAGCGCCGGTGACCTATACCATCTCGGTGGCCATCACCTTCGACCGGACCGATATCGAGACGTTGTTCGATGAGATCCCGGTGGATCGGATCCTGGCGGTGGGGACATCCCGGTTGTTCCGCTTCATAGCGGATCCGGGGACCCCGATGTTGGTCTTCGAGATCTATAACCTGACCGGTGATGCGAATCTGGTGGTGTCCCAGGGCACGCCTCCGAACTCGTTCAGTCGGAATTTCAGCCGGCCCCGGCCCGGGACGGATCCGGAGTTGTTGGTCCTGACCACCAACGACGTCACCGACCTGTCCGGCCTGTGGTTTGTGTCGGTGGGCAACCAGACGATTGACCAGGTCGGAGTAACGGTCCGGGGAGCCATGGTCCCCGATGGGATTCCCACGAGCCGTGCACCGATCGAGGTGCGCCTGATTCCGCCGGTCGCGGGTGGGCCGGTGGAGATCGAATTCCATACGGTTCCCGGTGGCCAGTATCAGTTGCAGTCCACCGTGGATCTGTCCTTCCCGATCCAGTGGGATGATGTCGGGCTCCCGGTGAGAGCTCCGGGGTATTCCCTCAGGTTGGACCTTCCGACAGACCTCGAGCCGCAGGCCTTCTTCCGGATCGTGCCCTTGCCCTGAGCCGTATCCCTGCTGCAGGGATACGGCTGAGTGGATCGGGGGATCGGTTCCGACTTGATGGAGATTGGGCTTGGGTCGGGGGGTGGGCCGGGTAGTGTGAAGGCGGTTCCAGGGGGGCGGAAGATCGCTCGCGGCATTGTCGCGGGAGGAAAGTCCGAACTCCATAGGGCACGGGACCGCGTAACCCTTCGGGGATACACGCGGGAGGTCGGGTTGAAAGACCGGATCGACAGACAGTGCCACAGAAAACAGACCGCCTGCTGCCGTTCGCGGTGGCGGGTAAGGGTGAAAAGGCGGGGTAAGAGCCCACCGCCCGGCGCGCAAGCGACGGGGCACGGAAAACCTTCCCGGGAGCAAGGCCAAATAGGGGATCGAGGAACGGCCCGTTCCTGAGCCGCGCAAGCGGCCCGATCCCGGGTATCGGCCGCCTAGTCTAATGATCTTCTCCCCCGTCTTCGGGCGGGGCAGACAGAATTCGGCTTACAGCCTTCCTGGAACCACCGGGGGCTTTCGGTTGGTCAACGGACGCCGGCCTCGGGCAGGCTGGGTGGGAGCGGATGAATTTCGCCGAACTGCGATTCTGGGTGCTGTTGGGATGGGGCCTTTTCTTGATCCTGGGCCTGCGGTGGATCGTGCCGGAACGGTGGCGGGGTCGGTATGACCGTGGGATGCTCGGGGTGTTGGGGTTGTCCCTGTTGGCGGCGGTGGGAATCCTCACCTGCGCCGTGTATCTCGGGGTGTTGCTGGTGACGCATGCCGGATTGCGATGGATCCTGGCGGACACGAAGGGGCGCCGGGTTTGGGCGATGCCGTTGGTGGGGCTGCAACTGGCGCCATTGCTCTACTACAAGTACGGTCATTTCCTGACCGAAGAGGTGTTGGGAAGGGAAGGGTGGGTGTCGGCCGACCTGCTGATCCCGGTGGGGATTTCGTTCTACACCTTTCAGATGGTGGGTTTCGTGGTCGACACGCTGCATCGGGGGCAGTCGTTGCCGGGTCTGCTCGACACGCTGAACTTCTCGGGGTTCTTCCCGCAGTTGGTGGCCGGGCCCATTGAGCGTCGGGAGGACCTGTTGCCGCAGATGGAGGGGTTCCGGTTTCGATGGGATGTGGGGATGGTGTTGGACGGGGTGTCGTGGGGGGTGTTGGGACTCTTCTTCAAGCTGTGCCTGGCGGACAACCTGGCGATGTTCCTGCAAAGGGACACGGGACCCAACGCCTACCTCATCTGGACGAACAACCTGTTGTTTGCGCTGCGGATCTATTTCGACTTCGCGGGATACAGCCTGGTGGCATTGGGCCTGGCGCGATGCCTGGGGATCCGGTTGACCCTGAACTTTGCGAGTCCGTATCTGGCGGCGAGTCCGTCGGAGTTCTGGCGGCGCTGGCATGTGACCTTGAGCCAATGGTTCCGGGATTACCTCTACATCCCGCTGGGTGGAAACCGGGTGAAGCGATGGGTCCTGAACATCCTGGTGGTGTTCGTGGCTTCGGGCCTGTGGCACGGCGCGGGCTGGAACTTCATGGCCTGGGGCCTGTTCCACGGTCTGTTGCTGGTGCTGGCGGCGAACGGTTGGCCACGGGGCGCGCGCTGGCTGTGGCTGGGACACCTGTCGACCCTGGTGGCGGTGCTCTTTTCATGGCTCCTGTTCTATGAGACCCGGACGCCGGTGTTGCTGTCCGCGATGCACACGTTGGTGTCGCCAACGGGGTACTCGTCGGCCGCGTTGGCGGAATGGATGGCCTGGGGGAAATCGGCGAACGGGATGGTGTCCATGGCCTTCATGGGACTGGCTGGGGCGGTCTTCCTGGTGGAATGGAGATCGCTTCGGGGAGGTGGAGCGGCCTATTCGGAGTTCCGTCGACCCTGGGTGCAGGGCATCCTGATCGTGTTGACCGTCTGGCTGGCGCCGGGAGCGAGCAATGGATTCATCTATTTTGCATTCTAAGGGTGCCTGGCGCCGGTTGTCCGGGTTGCTGGCGGTGCTGGTGTTCGCGTGGGGCTGTGGGGCGGTCTATACCCTCCATTTCAACGTCGAGATGCAGCTCACCCGTTTCATGCTCGAACGGAAACTGTCCTGGATCCGCAACCGGCTGCCCGCCGAAGGTCGCGTCATCGTTTTCGGTGGAAGCAGTTCCAGCTTCTCCATCTCACCCACCCACGCCCTCGAACAGGGTGTCCCCCTCGGCAACCTCGGCATGGGGGCCGGCATCGGCGCCAAGGCCCTCACCCGACTCGCCCTGGCCGAGGCCCGGCGCGGGGATGTCCTCGTCATGGCCCTGGAACCCGAACTCCTCGCCGGCGACGGTACCGTCACCCTCATCGGAGCCCAATCCGCCATCGTTTTGGGCCGGCCTGGAATGGCCTCGGAATCCGAGGATCCCGATCCGACCGTCGAGGCTGGCTGGGCTCCGTGGTTCTGGGCGCTGCGGCCGGGGGGACATCATGCGGTCACCATGCTGGGAAAGGTGGTTCAACGGCGCCCGTTGTACCGGTATGCCGCAGCCGATTTCTTCGAGGACGGCCAGCAACAGACGGCGGTTCGGGGCGAGTTGGGTGGATTCCGCGGAGAACCGTTGCCGAAGTTGTCGGAGTGGGGGCGGCAATGGATCCGACGGACGCGATTGTGGTGTGAGGCGAACGGGGTGGAACTGGTGTATGCGTTGCCGTGGACCTACACGGATCCGGGTCATGCGGACGAGGTGCGACGACGTCATGCGGTCTTCCTGGCCCAGGTGGCGGAGGAGGTGGAGGTGTTGCCGGATGCCCGCCTGGGGGTGGTGACGGATCGGGAATGGTATTGCGACACCCAGTTCCACATGACGCTGGAAGGGTCACGGATCCGGACGGAGGCCCTGGTGGAGGCGTTGCGGAATCGGCGTCGGTAACCGGGGGCGGTTCCTCGACGCTGGTGGTGGCGGAGGGTAGGGTTTGGTCATGGCTGGACAGGAGCGATGGAATCGGTTGGTCCTGGTCGGACTGGCATCGGGAATCCTGTTGGGGATGCTGGGGCTGGGAATGCTGACGGGTTGGTGGGTGGGGCGTTGGATGGGATCGGGCGCGACGCCGAAGATTGCCGATTCGCCCACGATGATCCGGCAGGTGCAGGGGTTGAACCAGTTGGTGTCCGTGAAGTATGTCCTGGAGAAGGTGATCCTCGTGGAGGATGCCAAGTGGTATGGGGACAGCCGGGTATTGATGGTGGCGAACGGGGTGGCGAAGGCGGGAGTGGATTTGTCGAGACTTCAACCGGAGGACTTCGTGGTGGAGGCCAATCGGGTGCGGGTGACCCTGCCGCGCCCGCAATTGCTGGATGTCTATCTGGATGATCGGCGGACCCAGGTGATCGAGCGGACGACGGGTGTGTTGCGGGAGTTTGACAAGGGATTGGAACAGGAGGCCCGGCGTCAGGCGGTGGATCAGATGCGGTTGGCGGTCCGGGATGCCGGGATCTTTCGGGATGCGGAGGAGCGGGCCCGATTGCAGGTGGAGGGTTTGCTGGGTCGGGCGGGGTTTGAGGAGGTGGAAGTGCGCTTCCGGTAAACGGGGATGGAGGTGGGGAAGGCAATTCTGGGTGCAAGGTCGAGCGTGTCCCAGCCCTTCGGGTTGAAAAGGTCGGCAGCCACGAGATTGAGGTCATCAACAGACGGTCAGGGCACATCAAGGTCGAATCTCCGTGATTGATGGGAGATTTGCCCGTCATGGGCTTTTCTGGTGCGTGGGTTCAACGGGTGGCTTTCAGTGACTTCTGCAATCCGGGGACAGGCTCCAAATTATTTGGAGGTGTGACTTTCCCAATTGGGTCTGGTTGAGGCTGAATGCGCGGACACACACGGGGGTCATCGGGGTCTTGATTCGGAAGAGCGACGTGATGGAAGCGAGAAAGCAATCAGCAACAGGCGTTTGGGCGTTGGTCTTGGCGCTGGTGGCGTTTGGGGTGGGAGCGGTGGCCTGGAGTCTGCCGGCGCGGTGGGCGGCGGTGACTCCGGAAGTGTTGTTGGCGCAGGGGGCGGGGACACCGGGGATGGTGGAGACGGCGTCGGGATGGGTGGCGGGAGGCAAGCCGGGACCGGCGGCATGGATGCTGGCGGCGTCGATCCGGGCTGGAATGATGGGAACGAACGAGTTGTCAGCCCGGCTGACTGGCTCGTTGATCACCCAACCGGGGTATCGGGTGCTGGGTGGCGGTGACGCCCTGCTGGGGCGGGTGACCGGTTTGCGGGTGCCCTTGGTGACCAACGCGATGCTTTCGGCGTTCGACCTGTTCCTGCCGACCACGAACCGGGCAGTCCTGCGGGATTTCCTTTCGAGTTCGCGACTGCCGGTGACGCAGGGATTGCTGCGGGCGCGGGGTTTTGCGCCGAAACAGTTCGTGGCGGTGGATCGGGCTGGGGGACAACCGTTGGATGCGGTGTTGCTGATGGCGGCAACCCTGGGGGAATCGGAATCGTTCCATCCGGATCTTGCGCGGGAGTTGGCCGTATTGGCGGCGGCAGCGCTGGATGGGCAACCCGCGGACGAGTTGGAAGAGGTGCTGTTGGACCTTTTGATGGTCGGACGGCGTCTGGACTGGACGAGTGTACGGGAATTGTTGCGGGTGATTCCGGATCGGGCTGCGTTGCGGCAATGGACCACGGCGGTGCGGGGTTCACCTGAGGAACTGGCGGAACTCTTTTCGGCGGCGGTGCTTTCGCAACGACCGGCCGGGGTGGCGCGGCGGTGGAGTGACCCGAAGGATCGGGAAGGATTGCGGGTGGCGTTGACCGGGGGGAGTGGTTCGGTGCGGGCGTTTGCGGAGGGCAAACTGCCGGTCCGGGCGGCCCGCTGGAGTCTGCAGGAGGCGGCGCCCTGGGCGGCGCGTCTGGGTTGGCTGGCGGCGGCGGCGAGGACAGGCCTGATGTGGCTGGCCGGCCTGCTGGCGGCGACGGCACTGCGCTTGCTGTTGTGGGATCCGAACGGGCGGAAGCGTCGGGGCGGAGATGGTTGGGGCGGGAGCCTGACCCTTGCCTGTTCAATTGCTCTTTTTCTGAACCTTGCGTCTGAACCGATCCCGAGTCGGAATCCGGCCACGACCCTGCCGCGGGTGCGGCTGTTGTCGGGTGCGGAGACCGTCACACCACCGATTTCCAAGTCATCGAAGAAAGGCCCCCTCATGGAAGCCACCACCATTGCCACCATCGTGTTGTTCGCCGTGATCCAGGCGACGGTCTACATCATCTGCCGACGCAAGATCACCGAGATCCGATCCATGGCGGAGCCGCCGGGACTGCGGCTGCGCCTGATGGAGAATGAGGAGAACCTGTTCGATGCCGGCTTGTACGTCGGCATCGCCGGGACTGCGGCAGCGTTGGTGCTGCAGGTATTGCACCTCGTCGAGGCGAACCTCCTCGCCGCGTACTCCTCCAACCTGATGGGCATCGTGACCGTCGCCCTCATCAAGATCCGCCATGTGCGACCCATCAAACGCGACCTGATCCTCGAGGGATCCACCGGTTCCCAGGAGGTTGCCGTCGGAACGACGGCGGTGCCCGAGGAAATCTGATCGGAGACGAAGATGAACCGGACCCTGTTGCTGATCATCTGCGATTTCCTGTTGCTGAACCTGCTGGCATTGACGCGTTGGGACGCGCCGGATGCCGAGGTGCCGCGGGAGACTCCTGCACCGTTGATCGCGACCAACGTCGTGAGCGGTGTTTCCGAGGATCTGGTGGTGTCCATGCGGGTGGCCCTGGAGGAGGAGCGGGCGGCCCGCGAACAGTTGACCCGGCAGATGGCGGCCGAGGCGGCGGCTCGGAATGCGGCGGTGGGACAACTTGAGGCAGGCTTGCAGCAGACCCGGCAGGTGGCCCAGCAGCTGGCCGAACGCCTGACCAACACGGTGCAACAGGCGGAGTCCACCCGTCAGGAACTCACCCGGACCGCGGCTCAGGCAGCGGAATTGTCCCAGTCCGCGCGGTTGGCCGATGAGGAACGACGCAAGCTGATGGACGCCCTCAATACGGAACGGGAACAGGCGCGTCGCCAGCAACAGGCCCTCGATGCGCTCGCCGCGGAAAAGCGGCAGGTGGAGATCCGATCCCAGGAACTCGCCTCCGCCGTCAAGGTGGCCGAAGCCGAGAAAAGTCTGCTCCGGGAGAATGTGACCGACCTGAAGCAACAGGTGACCCGGGCGCAGCAGGAAAAGGAGACCATTCAGGCGCAGACCACGGCGCTGGCCTCCGGTGTGAACCAGTTGGCGGTCCGTTCCGAGGAACTGAAGCAGGAGATCCGCGACAACACCCCGGTGAGCGGCAACCTCCTTTTCCAGGATTTCCTGAGCAACCGCGTTCAGGTGGTGGTCGGTGGGACGGCTTCAGGCCTGATCTTTGCGGGGCCACGCCAGAAGCAGACGGTGACGGTCCTGGTGACCGACGGTCGGCAGGTGGCGGCGTTGATCCACGTGGCGGAGACACCCTACGAACTCAGCATTCCCGGGTTCGGTCTGGATCAACCTTCCGCACGGGTGACCAGTCGGAAGGGGACGCTCGACTCGTCTTCGCCGAATTTCCTGCGGGCAGATCCCAGGGCCATGCTGGTGCCGGTGGATGGCGAGGCGGCGAGATCGTCCGGTTTGCGCATCTATCCCATCTCGAAGACCCCGTTCCGGTTCCCCGACGCGCTGCTGGTGAGCCGGGGCGGGCGCTACTACGGCGAGGTCGAGTTTCGCGTGGATGCCCGCACACCGGGTTATGTGAAGATGAAGTCGAAGGTGCTGAGCCGTCTGTTTGGTGAGTTCTCGCCCTCGACCGGTGACCTGGTCCTGAGCCGGAGCGGGGAGTTGCTGGGATTGATGGTCAATTCGGATTATTGCGCGGTGTTGTCGGACCTCGAGGTGGCGCCCGGGCCGGCGTTGGAACCTTGGCAGACCAAGGCGGCGGTGGCGCGGCGCCTGGAAGAATTGAGGGCGGTGATCGACCGGTTGCCGTATCCGTTGCAGTAGTCCGGAGCGGCGAGTGTCACTCGCCGGATGGGGCTCAACGGCGACCGAACGTCCCCGCCCCACCCGGGGTTCACCCGACTGCACGATGCCGAACCGGCATGAATTCGGACTCCCCGTCCGCCCGGGGGTCGGCTTACCTTCAGCGCATGTTTTCCCAGCGGCGTCCTTGCGGATGGGTCATGGCCTTGGCCGGCGGATTGTCGATGGCCTGTGGCGTGGCGATGGCGGCAGGGCCCCGGGTGTCGCCGGTGGGGCAGTTGCCCTCCGATGGCCGCCTCGCGGAGCCCAAGGATCTGGATGGCTATTTCCCATTTGATCCGCCGGCAGACCGCTCGGCCTGGGAACGGAGGGCAGGGGAGGTGCGGCGTCGGATCCTGGTGTCGCAGGGGATGTGGCCGATGCCAACGCGGACCCCGATGAATCCGGTGATCCATGGGAAGGTGGAGCGGGAAGGCTATACGGTTGAGAAGGTCTATTTCGAGAGTCGGCCGGGGTGTTACGTGACGGGAAACCTGTATCGGCCCACCCGGGTGCAGGGGAAGGCGCCGGGCGTGTTGTTTGCCCATGGGCACTGGACGGATGCGCGGTTGAGTGAATCGGGGGATGCAGAATTGCGGCGGGAATTGGCGGAGGGAGAAGAACGCTTTGAGGAGGGAGGACGGAGCCGGTTCCAGTCGATGTGTGTGCAGTTGGCGCGGATGGGGTGCGTGGTGTGGCAATGGGACATGCTGGGCAACT
>CAZDYB010000068.1:0-12988 GCA_964509045.1 uncultured Akkermansia sp. | reverse complement strand
CGGATTGTGAACATCAAGAAGGGACAGTTTCTTGCGCCGGGCGACATGGCCCATGTGGTGCGGAAGGCGGAGGAGGGTGGGAATCGGAAGATCCTGCTGACCGAACGGGGGACGACGTTTGGATACAACAACCTGGTGGCGGACATGCGCTCGATCCCGATCCTGGGTCGGACGGGATATCCGGTGGTGTTCGATGCGACGCACTCGGTGCAGTTGCCGGGGGGGCAGGGGGAACGGTCGGGGGGGCAACGCGAGTTTGCGCCGGTGCTGGCGAAGGCGGCGGTGGCGGCGGGGTGCGATGGATTGTTCATCGAGACGCATCCGGATCCGGACCGTTCGCTGAGTGACGGGCCGAACATGGTTCCGCTGGGGGACATGCCGGGTTTGTTGAAGACGCTGGTGCGGATCCGAGAGGCAGTGCGTGGTTGAGAAGAGTGGTGCGGGTCGTTCAGGAATACGCGGTTGGTGAGCCTGAACCTTTGCCGGAGGAACGATCAGCCGAGAAAATCCTCGATCTGACGTCGATCACGTTTGGTGGGGCGTCCGGTGCCGCGCGGACGAAGCCCCACCGGTGCCGATTGGGAATGGGTGTCGGAGGCAGTGGGTGGCGCCGGGGTGAGATCTTCGGCGTAGAGGGGGACGAGTGGCGCGCCGATCCGTGAAGGGGGATGCCCGATGACCCGGAGGATGCGCTCGCGTTCACCGACCCGGGCCACGACCTGGTCGTCGGGATGGACATCGCGGGCGGGTTTGGCGGGGTTGCCATTTACGGCGACGTGACCGCTCCGTATGGCGGCGACCGCAATGGATCGGCTTCGATAGACGCGAACGGACCAGAGCCACAGGTCGAGGCGCATGGGTCAGTCGACAGGAGCGGGTTTGGACGCCGGGACGTCGGTGGCTTCGGCGGGGGATCGGGATTTCTGGCAACGCGGGCAGAAGCCGAAGAACTCGAGGCGATGGGAGATGTCGGAGAAACCGTGGCGTTGGGCGAGGATGCCTTCGAGATCGCGGGTGAAACATTCCTCGACCTCGATGACGGCGGAGCAGGAGCGGCAGATGAGGTGGTGATGATGATGGTCCGAGCCGTCGGTGATGAGTTCGAACCGGGCGGCGCCGTCGCCGAAATCGAACCGCTTCACGAGGCCCATTTCCTCGAGGGTGTGCATGTTGCGGTAGATGGTGGCGAGATCGCAGTCAGCCTTGCCGAGGGCGGCGTGGATCTCGCGGTTGGTGAGGGGATGGGCGTGGCGCCGCAGGACATCGAGGATGGCCTGGCGTGGCAGGGTGACCTTGCGACTGCCGGCGCGGAGCTTCTCGGTGAGTTCGGTGAGGGGTTGTTGAACCAGCCGATGCGGATGCGAATGTTGGGAACAGGGCTGTTTCACGTCACGGGTTTAGCCGGGGCGGGATCGCGTCGCAACATCCGGCCGGTGGTGGAGAGGATGAAGAGGGCGGTCAGGGTGAGGGTGATGGTGGGGCCGGTGGGGAGATTGAGTGGGTAGGAGAGGATGACTCCACCGGCGGCCCCGATCAGACCGATCAACAGGCTGAGGAGGATGTGTTGGCGGAGATTGTGGGACAGGTTTCGGGCGATGGCGGGGGGAAGGACGATGAGGGAGGTGACGAGCAGGATGCCGAGGACCCGGATGGTGAGGGAGACCGCAACGGTGAGCAGGATGACGAAGGCGTAGTTGAGGTGACGGACGCGGATGCCGGCGACGTGGGCGAGATCCTCGTGGGCAGTCAGCAAGGCCAGCGGATTCAGTTTCCAGAGCAGGCCGGCCATCACCACCACCGAGACGGCGACGGCGATCCAGACATCGGTCCAGGCGACCGAGAGGATGTCGCCGAGGAGGTATTTATCGAGTTCGGACCAGCGATTGCGTTGAAGGCTGAGCAGCACCACGCCCCCGGCGACTGAACTGCTGAGGAGGACGGCCATGATGGTGTCGTTCAGCAACTGGGTGCGTTCCCGCAGCCAGAGCATGGCCACCGCCACCAACGAACAATACAGCAGCACGGGAATCGTCGGTTCGTCGAATCCCGCCAGGAATCCAGCCGCCACACCGGTCAGGGCCGCATGCGAGATGGTGTCGCTGAAGAAGGCCATGCGGCGCGCTGTGACGAACACTCCCAGGAATCCACAGATGGGTCCGAGGGCGATGGCGACGAGGAGCGCCCGTTGCATGAAGGGTTCGGAGAGGAATTCCATGGCGACCTCAACGTTTGTGGAAACGGATGGGTTCCTCCCGAATGTCGGTGGCGGAATGGTGATGATGGTACGGGGTCACATGGATGCCGTAGGCGGCCTTGAGGGAATCGGCATTGAGGACTTCCTCGGGATGGCCCTGACAACAGATCACCCCGTTGAGTGCGAACACCCAGGAGGCATGGCGAAAGACCATGGCAAGGTCGTGGGAGACCAGGACAACGGTGATGCCGAGGCGCTGGTGGATGGAGGAGATGAGTTCGTAAAAGGAGTGTTCGCCCGGGGTGTCGACACCGGCGGTGGGTTCATCCAGGAGCAGGAGATCGGGTTGACCGAGGAGGCTGTGGGCGATGAGCACCCGTTGGAGTTGCCCGCCACTCAGGCCTGCCAGGGGTCGGTCGAGGACGGATTCCACATCGAGATCCGACAAGGTGCCGTGGAGTCGGGCATCGATGGTTTGCCGGCGTTGCCAGAACCAGTGGCGGGTGTCGGGGCGCCGGAGTGCGAGGAACTCACGAACCGAGAGGGTGAAGGCGGGTTCCAGTTGGAGGCGTTGGGGGACATATCCCACACGTTTGAGGGATCGGGGTCCGATGTCTTCCCCGAGCAATCGGATCTCGCCGGCGTCGAGACGTTGGAGGCCCAGCAGGCAACGCAGGAGGGTGGTCTTGCCGGAGCCGTTCGGGCCGATGAGGGCGACCATCTTGCCCCGCGGAATCCGCAGGGAAACACCCCGGAGGACTTCCGTTTCGCCGAGGCGAACCCGGGCGTTGCGGATTTCCACCGCGGGCGTTTCTGGGGTCGGTTCAGCCATGGTCAACGGAGCGAAGTCTGGAGCCGCATCAGGTTGTTTCGCATGCCGTCCTCATAGAACGAGGCCGAGGCCTTGCCGGTCTCCAGGACATCCAGTTCGGCGAACTTCACGCCGAGATCCCGGCTGAGTTGATGCACCAGTCGAGGGCTGAACTGCGGTTCGGTGAAGATGACCCGCACGTTCCGGGCGCGGATCACCTTGGAAAGCCGGGTGAGATAGCGGGGGGAAGGGTTCACGTGGGGCACTTCCTCGACCACCCCCGCCAGGGTCAGGTTGTAGCGGCGGCAGAAGTACGGGAACGCGTCGTGGTAGGTGACGATCGCCTTGTTCGGCAGGGGATCGAGGGTGGACTCGAATTCGCGATGGAGGGCGATCAGGCGGTCGACATAACGTGTGGCCCGCTCGGCGTAGGCGGCGGCGTTTGCGGGGTCGGCCTTCTGGAGTGCAACGAGGATGTTGGTCACTCCGTGCGTGGCGAGGAGAGGATCCAGCCATACATGCGGATTCGGGGCTTCCCCGTCGGTGCCATGCTGGTGGTTGTGGGAATGGCCACTTCGGGTTGCGCCGGGATCCAGGCTGAGGGTGGGGACTTCGTAGATGAACTCCGCCTTCATGCCGGACGTGATCAGGACCAGGCCCGTACTCGAGTGGGGGGAGTTGGCTTGGATGGCCTTCTGCAGCCAGTCATCGATGCCAAGACCGTTGGCGATGATGAGGTCGGCGCGGCGGATCCTCTGGATGTCCTGGGGACGCAGTTGGAAGTCGTGGGGGCCGACATCACCGGGCAACAGCAACTCCACATCGGCATCGGGACCGGCGATGTTGAGGGTCCAGGAGTGGATGGGGGCGAAGGTGGCGAGGATGCGGAGTCGTTTGGCTGGGGCGTGGGGCGTGGGTTGGGGATCTGCGGCGGCGATTGGGTTGAGAAGGAGGAGGAGGAGGAGGAAGGAGGGCAGGAAGCCTGCGAGGAAGGGCCCGGGGGAATGAGTCGGGGAAAAGGGCCGGCGATGATGGGCGGCGCGATGCATTGCAGTGGGGTTGAGGCTAGGGAAGGTGGTTCCGTTTGCAAAGCGGTTGCACCTGGGAGGGGTACAAAAAAACCGCCGGGGATACCGGCGGCGTGTGCGAGTCGTGGGGTCGTTACTTGATGAGGAGCATCTGCCGGGCGCGCTTGATGGCGACGGTCAGGCGGCGCTGATAGGTGGCGGGCAACCCGGTGTATTTGCGGGGCAACAGGCGGCCATTTTCCGTCACGAACTGCTTCAGCAGGTTGACGTTCTTGAAGTCGATGGCTTCGAGGGTGAAGTCGATCTTCGGCTTGGGTCGCGGAGTACGCGGACCGGCTGCACGACGCTTTTTCTTCTCTTCGAGACTGGTCTTGCGGGGCATGGCTTACTTGATTTCGCGGTGGAGGGTGTGGCGACGGAGGAAGGGGTTGAACTTCTTCTTTTCCACCTTGTCGGTTTGAAGCTTTTTGTTGCGCGAAGTCTGGTAGCGGGAAGGCGGCTTCCCTTCCTTACGCGCCTCCGTGCATTCAATGGTCACGATCTCACGTGGCATAAACTGTTATTCCTTTTCCTTGGCAGGCTTTTCTTCGATCTCGACATCATCATCGTCCATATCCACACCGGAACCGGACTCAACCGAGCCCAGTGACCCGAGGCGATTGCGGGACCGCAGTGCGCCTTCCTTCTCGAGCTGCGCCTGGGCTTCCACCGTGAAACGGGTCCACGGAATGGCATCCAGACGGGCTTTGGGGATGACGTTGTTGGTCAACTCACACACCCCGTAGGTGTGTTTCTCGATGCGTTTGAGGGCCTCTTCGATCTCGTAGATCGCATCCTGATCGGATGACAGGAGCGAGAGGGCGAAGTCCCGATCGAAATTGTCCGTGCCTGAATCGCCCATGTGGAGGGAGTAATTCTCCATCTCCGCCTGGGATTCCTTGGCCAGCCCGCTCATCTGGTTGCGGAGCCGTTCGTGGAGTTCGAGAAGATTCTGATAATACTTCTGCCACTCCGGCTTGACCCTGCTGGCGGGTGTCCATGCGATTGCGGAGGACTTGCCGTGCTTCGCCTGGGGACGACCGAGGATGGCGGCAGCACTGGCGGCCCCGACGGACTTGCCCTTGACCACGGGCTTCTTGGGCGTGCTTTTCTTGCCAGACACAGCGAGAGGTGAACCGAGGTTTCAGTGACGTCCCGATGCAGTCCACACTTCCACATGAAGCCGGACCACCGGAACGAAGGCCGCGGAACTTACCAAACGACTTCCTGAATGCCATCACTTTTTTGTCCTTTCGTCCAATGCGGGGGTCCGGACCCCACCCAACCGGCTTCGGATCCGTTCCACCCGGGCCCGGTTGGCTCCCAGATCGCTGTGGCCAATCCGTGAGGCGGACCGGACGTGGATCACCCTGGCCTGGGCATCCACCCACCATTCGAGGTCATCGATGAAGCGGAGCCAGGGAGTGACAGCTTCGAATCGGAGGTAGCCGGGGGAGGCGTCGACTTCGGTGACTCCACCTTCTGCGAGGGTGGCCTGACGGATTGCGGCGAGGCTGGCCTCGGGATTGTCAGGCACGGGAAAGGGGAAGGGATCGATCCGATGGCGGGGTGAATCGGTCTGGCTGGAAACGGCATTTGGGGAATCGGGGCAGGGAGCCAATTGCCCTTGATGGACTCCCAGCGATGGCTTCTGGCCGCGGGGCAACCATTTCCAGAGGGCGGTGAGGAGGACAACCAGGAGGAGGAAGGCGATCCAGCGCAGGTGCATGCGATTCATGGGGCGAATGGGATGGGAGCCGGTGGCGGAATGGGATCTGTGGATTGAAATCGAAGGATCTCAAGGGGCTACTGGTTGTACGCGTTTGACTTTCGGGGGTGAGCCCCCCTTAACTCACCGCGCTCTTCCCCGGTCTTCACGGTGCCTGGCCGGACGAGAACGGAGACGATTGTGGCTGCTAAAGACGATTTCCTCATCGATACGATGGTCGACATGGGCTTGGTGACCCGCGACCAGGTGGACTCTGTCCAGGCGGATGCCGAAGCTGCTGGCGAGGGTTTACTGGACACGCTGGTCCAGCAAGGCCAGTTGGATGCCTCGATGGTGGTGATGGCCAAGGCCACCTACTTTGGGGTGGAGTCGATCCAGCTTTCGGACATCCGGTTGTCGGACGCGGTGATTGCATCGGTGCCCCGGCATGTTGCGAAGAAGTACAACGCGGTGCCGGTGGCGGTGAATGACGGAACGGTGGCCGTGGCGGTCAGTGATCCATCGGACATCGAGGCGATCGACGGCCTGCAGGTGTCCATCGGCAAGACGATCGAACTGCGGGTGGCGAGTGCTGCAGAGATCGAGGAGGCGCTGGCCAAGTACTACGGCGGTGCAGGGCGCGACGACGGGGGCATCGCGCAGATGATCCAGGACATCACCGAGGGTGAGGTCGAGGTCACCCAACTGAAGGGGGACGTCAATTCGGACGGGGACATTGTCGAGACCGACGCGCCGATCATCCGGTTGGTCAACCAGATCATCGTGGACGCCTTCAAGATGCGGGCGTCGGACATCCATCTGGAGCCGATGGCGAAGCGGTTCCGGGTGCGGTACCGGATCGACGGCATGCTGATCGAGCAGAAGGATCCGCCGAAGCGGTTGCAACCGCCGATCATTGCGCGTTTGAAGATCCAGTCCGGCATGAGCATTGCCGAGAAGCGCATTCCGCAGGACGGGCGTATCCAGACCAATGTCGGGGGCAAGACCATCGATCTGCGTGTCAACGCCATCCCGACCCAGCACGGCGAATCGATCGTGATGCGTATCCTGGACAAGGAGGGATTGCGGTTGGGGTTGGCGGAATTGGGTTTCTATGCGGACGACCAGCAGACGTTTGAGCGGTTGATTGCCCTGCCGGACGGGATCCTGCTGGTGACCGGCCCGACGGGTTCGGGGAAAACGACCACCCTTTACTCCTGTCTCAACTACATCAACCGGCCGGATCGCAAGATCATCACGGTGGAAGATCCGGTGGAGTACATGTTGGCCGGCATCAATCAGGTGCAGGTGAACGAAATCATCGGGTTCACCTTTGCCTATGCCCTGAGGTCGATGCTCCGCCAGTCACCGAACGTGATCATGCTGGGTGAGATCCGCGACATGGAGACGGCAACGATTGCCATCAACGCGTCGCTGACGGGTCACCTGGTGTTCTCGACCCTCCACACCAACGACGCGCCGGGGGCAGTCACGCGTCTGATCGACATCGGGATCAAGCCGTTCCTGGTGGCGTCGGCGACCCGGTGCCTGATGGCGCAGCGTCTGGTTCGCAAGGTGTGCAAGAACTGTGCGGCGCCGACGGTCCTCGACGAGAACGAATGCCGTTCGTTGAACATCACCCCGGAGATGCTGGCCGGGGCGAACCCCAAGCGCGGCAAGGGGTGTCCGACCTGCAACAAGACCGGGCACAAGGGGCGGTTCGGCATTTTCGAGATCTTCATCATCAATGATCAGGCGCGGAAGATGATCTTCGACAAGGTTCCGGCGAACCTGTTGCGGAACAAGGCACGCGAGATGGGAATGCGATCGCTGCGCGAGGACGGCACCCGCAAGGTGCTGGCGGGCCTGACCACGGTGGATGAGGTCGTTCGGGCGACGGTTGTGGAGCATTGAACATCCGGCAAGAGATCTGCTGACCTGATTCCGATTCCAGACCAGTCCCGAGTCACTCCATTTTTCAAATCATGTCCTATCAGATGTCCGACCTGTTGCAGTTGATGGTGTCCGAAGGGGGCGCCGATCTGCATGTGCGTGTGGGGATTCCCCCGGTCATTCGCATCCATGGTGTGCTGCAACGGGTGGACGGACCGCCGTTGCGTCCGGAGGACACCGAGGAGCTGATGCGATCCATCACTTCCGAGGATCACGTGCAGCAGATCCGGGAAAAGGGCGGCGCGGATTTCGGCTTTGCGTTCGGCGAGATGGCGCGGTTCCGGGTCTCGGCCTTCAAGGAAAAGGGCAATTTCGCGATCGTCCTCCGGCAGATTCCCTCCAAGCTGCTGACCATGGAGCAGATCGGGATTCCCCAGTCGGTGCGGGAGCTGCTCTACAAGCCGCGCGGCCTGGTCCTGGTAACGGGTCCGACCGGGTCGGGCAAGACGACCACGCTGGCGTCGATGCTCAACATCATCAACGAGGAGAGCAACCACGCCCACATCATCACGATCGAGGATCCGATCGAGTATTATCACAAGCACAAGAAGGCGGTGGTGACGCAGCGTGAGGTCAACGTGGACGTCCCGAATTTCGCCGAGGCATTGCGGCGGGCGTTGCGTCAGGATCCGGACGTGATCCTGGTGGGTGAGTTGCGGGATCTGGAGACGATGGAGGCGGCGATCACGGCGGCCGAGACCGGACACCTGGTGTTCGGCACCCTGCACACCACGGGTGCGGCCAAGACGATTGATCGTATCGTCAACGCCTTTCCGCAGAACCAGCAGGAGCAGATCCGTATCCAGCTTTCCACGGTGTTGCAGGCGGTGATTTCCCAGTTGCTGGTACCCCGGGTGGACAAGCCTGGGCGGGTGGCGGTGTTCGAAGTGATGGTCAACACCCCGTCGGTCGGCGCCCTGATCCGCGACAACAAGACTTTCCGGATCCAGTCCGACATCCAGACCGGAGCCAAGTGGGGGATGGTCACGCTGGATTCGTTCCTGATCGACAAGTGGACCCAGGGATTGATCTCGGAGGAAGACGTGGTCACCAAGGCTCAGGACCCGACCACGATCCACCAGAAGGTACAGGAACTGAAGCAGGCCCGGGCGGAGGCGCAGTCGCGTCGCAAGCCGGGCACCTGAGTTGACTCCTCTGAACCGCACCACCCACCCGAGCTTCCCATCTCCATCAACCCACCCACCCGAGCATCATGGCTGAAGTAGCATCCGACCCCCTGCTGGCGCTGATCCGCGACCGCGGCCTGCTGGACGATCTCCAGTTGGAAGAGGTGATCCAGGAAGTGGCGCGTGGCGGGAAGTCGGTGTTGCAGGTGGTGCAGGACTACGGGTTGATCGACCTGGATTCCGCATTGCAGATCATCGCGGATCATCTGGGCACCATGGTGGTGACGGTGGACGAGGGGCAGATGACGCCGGAGGTGATAGCGACGGTGCCGGCGGAGAGTGCGCGGATGTACCAGTGTGTGCCGGTGGCATTGTACGGGGACACGGTGCAGCTGGCCTTGGTGGATCCGTTGAATCCAGCGGTTGTGGATGAACTGGGATTCACGGTGAAGTACCAGATCCAGTTGGTGGTGGCCAACCCGGACGAGGTGATCAAGGCGCTGGAAAAGTTCTATCCGGCCCAGGCAGCCGGCGGGTATGCGGACCTGATCGCGCAGTTGGGTGGAGATTCGGAGATTGCGCACGAGGTCGAGGAGGTGAAGGCGGGACTCCTCAAGATCGATGACGTCGTCAATGACGCTCCGATCGTGAAGTTCGTGAACCTGGTCCTGATGCAGGCGGTGCAGGATCGGGCGTCGGACATCCACTTCGAACCGTTTGAGGACGAGTTCAAGATCCGGTATCGCGTGGACGGGGCGTTGTACGAGATGACGCCGCCGCCCAAGCATCTGGCGATGCCGGTGACTTCGCGGTTGAAGGTGATGGCGAACCTGAACATTTCCGAGCGTCGCCTGCCTCAGGACGGCCGCATCTCGGTGAACATCGCGGGCAAGCAGATCGACCTGCGTGTGTCGACGTTGCCGACGGCGTTTGGGGAGTCGGTGGTGTTGCGCGTGTTGGATCGGAGTTCGGTGAGTCTGGATCTGGATGCGTTGGGATTCCCGCCGGAGGTGAGCACCTACGTCAACGAGGCGATCAACCAACCGAACGGGATCTTCGTGGTGACGGGCCCGACGGGTTGCGGCAAGACGACGACGTTGTACTCCGCATTGCGTCGGGTGAACGTGATCGACACCAAGTTGCTGACGGTGGAGGACCCGGTGGAGTTCGACATCGAGGGCATCATGCAGGTGCAGGTGAACGAGTCGGTGGGGATGACGTTCATGAAGGCCTTGCGCGCCTTCCTTCGTCAGGACCCGGACATCATCATGCTGGGTGAGGTGCGCGATCTGGAAACGGCGCAGATTGCGATCCAGGCCTCGCTGACGGGGCATCTGGTGTTGTCGACGCTGCACACCAACGATTCATCCGGCGCGGTGACGCGATTGGTCGACATGGGGGTGGAGCCATTCCTGATATCCTCGACGTTGCTGGCGGTGTTGGCGCAACGGTTGGTCCGGCGGATCTGTCTGAAGTGCAAGACACCGTTTGAACCGAGCGAAGGGCAGTTGGAGAACATGGGGCTTTCGCCGCATGATCTCGGGGACAAGGTGTTCTACTACGGTCGCGGTTGTCCGGCGTGCAATGACACCGGGTACAAGGGGCGGAAGGGCATCTATGAATTGCTCGTGATCAACGATGCCATCCGCAATCTAATCAATGAACGCGCCCCCACGGTGGTCATCCGGCAGAAGGCGGTGGAGTTGGGGATGATCACGCTTCGTGAGGATGGATTGAGGTCGATCTACCATGGGGAGACGACGGTTGAGGAAGTGTTGAAGTACACGTGAGTTACGGATTGCACGGAAAGTTTTGACGGAATTGGAGGTTGCTATGCCCAAGTTCAAATACGAGGCGATGGATTCCCGCGGCAAGGAGACGAAGGGTGTCCTTGAGGTCGCCAGTCAGGCCGAGGCCATCAACCGGTTGAAGGAGATGGGATTTCTCCCCACCAAGGTGATGGAGGCGGAGAAGCCCAAGGCGGCCCGGAAGGACGCGGGTGGAGCCAAGGGCAAGGGGCGGGGGGGCAAGGTCAACCTCAACTTCAGCATTGGAAGCGGGGTCAAGCCCAAGGTCCTGACCACCTTCACCCGTCAGTTGGCCACGCTGGTGGAGGCCGGTCTGCCGCTGTTGCGGGGTCTCCGGGTGCTCAGCAAGCAGGAACGCAATCCCACCCTCAAACGCATCCTGGGCGAATTGGCCTTGTCGATCGAGGGTGGCTCCACCTTCTCGGAAGGCCTTGCCCAGCATCCCAAGGTCTTCAATCGCCTCTTTGTCAACATGGTCAAGGCGGGCGAAATCGGCGGTGTTCTTGAGGTCGTGCTGAAGCGCCTCGCCGAGTTCATGGAGAAGGCCGAGAAGATCAAGGGCAAGGTCATCGCCGCCATGTTCTACCCGTCTGCGGTCATGACGGTCGCGGTCGGCATCCTGGCACTGCTCATGATCGTCGTGGTGCCCAAGTTCAAGACGATCTTCGCCGACCTTCTGGGTGATGCCGGCATGCCCGCCTTCACCGAGGTCGTCCTCAAGATCTCCGACACGCTGAAGGACCAGACGATCATCTTCCCCGCGTGGGCTGGCGGTTTCCCCCTCCCTGGTCCGGTGGTCTGGGGCATTGTCATCTTCGTCATCCTCTTCAAGATCATGTTGAAGACCAAGAAGGGGCAGTTGGTGTGGGATCGGGTAAAGCTGAAGCTGCCCGTCATCGGTTCCGTGATCTCCAAGGTTGCCATCGCCCGCTTCACCCGGACCCTGGGTACCCTGGTGCAATCCGGTGTGCCCATCCTCCAGGCCCTTACCATCGTCAAGGAGACCGCCGGCAACCTGGTGGTCGCCAACGCGGTGGGTGCGGTCTACGAGAGCGTCAAGGAAGGCGAAACCATCACGGCGCCCCTCGAGAAATCTGCGGTCTTTCCTCCCATGGTGATTTCGATGGTCGACGTCGGTGAACAGACCGGTGCGTTGCCCGAGATGTTGTTGAAGATCGCCGACAACTATGACGAGGAAGTCGACAATGCGGTGACGGCCATGACGTCGTTGCTGGAGCCGATCATGATCGTCTTCCTGGCCGTGATCGTCGGTTCCATCGTCATTGCCCTGTTCCTCCCGCTCATCACCCTGATCGACAAACTCGGTGCCGACGGCGGGGAGTAAGGCTGGCCCGGAGTTGGCTCTGGGACGGGGCGGAGTCCGCCCCGTCCCGAACCGGGTTTGAACGGGAAAGAGGCTTTCCAATCGGGCCCGGTTTGGTATCGGTAGGGGCATGTTCGTCCGTCCGATGTTCCTCGGCCTGCTTCTGGCCATGGTCACCCCGGTGGGGGGCGTAGCCCAGGTCATCCCCGGTGACATCCTCAACCCGCCTCCCTTCCCTGCTGCGCGGCGGTCCGGTCCGATCCGGACCAACGTCGTGGTGAGCCGTCCGGCGCGGGTGGTGACCAATGTCGGTTCTTACACGCTGCCTGGGCGACCGGCGTTGCCGGCGGGATCCCCGGTCGCTTTGGGTGCTGCAGCGAAACCCAATCCGCTCCAGTTCGATGCCAGGGAGAAGACCGTTGAGGTCAAGGTGGGTGAGAACGAGGCGAAGTTCCGGTTCGCGGTGACGAACATCTCGAAGGAGGAAGTGACGGTACTGATGGTCCACACTTCATGCGGATGCACTGCTGCGCAGTTGCCGGCGTCGCCGTGGGTGTTGAAACCGGGGGAAGGCGGGGAAGTGGCGGCCACCATGAATCTGGCCGGCAAGTTCGGCACGGTGACCAAGACGGTCACCGTGGTCTCCACCGCTGGTTCGACGCCGCTGATCGTCAAGGCGGTGTTGCCCAAGGACGCCTATGAACAGATGCAGCGGATGAGCGAGCGGTCCCGCAACATGCAGGTGGCCGCGGCGGATCGTCAGGCGGTGTTCCGTGGGGATTGCGCCCGGTGCCACGTTGAAACCTCCATCGGCAAGACCGGCAAGGATCTCTTCACCTCAGCCTGTGCGATCTGCCATGAGTCCGAGCATCGCGCCACCATGGTCCCTGGTTTGCGGGGACGTCCCGGTGACTTCAACCGGGATTACTGGAGCCAGTGGATCCGTCAGGGAAAGGAAGGGACATTGATGCCAGCGTTCGATCATCGGAAAGGTGG
>CAZDYB010000067.1:10621-13147 GCA_964509045.1 uncultured Akkermansia sp. | reverse complement strand
GACTCCATCCTATAACGTCCGCCGGCAAGTCCGGTGACGATGGCCTGCAACGCACCCTCCCCGTTGCGCGAGGCACGTCCCAGTTGGGCCGCCACTTCCCCCAGATTGAGCCGCGCCAACCCGGCCGTCGGGTAGCCGTTGAACTCCTCGAATTCGCCGGTGACGTAGAGCGTGCCGTCCGGCGCCGGGGCCAGCGACCGGGATGCAAACGCCGCGGCGATCCCCGTGGCCTGCCCGGGTCCGGTGCCGACATGGAACGTCGTGTCCACCGAACCGTCGGTCATCAGCAAGGCCACGCCACGGCGGGCCATGCCGCCCACCCGGGTGAACCTCCCGCCGATGAGCAGGCGCCCATCCGGCAGCGGAAACAACTCCCGGATCTCCGCATCGGGAATCGGGGATCGAAAGCTCGTGTCCACCGAACCATCGGCCAGAAGCCGGGCAATCCGGGGACTGGTCCGCGTGCCGACCGAGTCGAAGAAGCCGGCGACCAGAATGCGGTCATCCGCCAGGACCCGCACCGAGGTGACCGGACCGGATGCGCCACGGGCGAGTCGGAATGTCGTGTCCAATGTTCCGTCCAGGTTCAGCCGGGCGAAATTGGTGATGGCTGCCCCGTCCACCTTGCGGAACAGGCCTCCCATCAGGAGTCGTCCGTCGGACTGTTGCGCAAGGGCAAGGATCGACACGGCAAACTCGCTGGTGGGACCGCCGTTGGGTGCAAAGCCCGGGTCCACGGTTCCATCCGGATGCAATCGCACCAGATAGGGCCGGGCTTCGCCGTTCAACCGGGTGAAGGTTCCCCCGACCAGGATGCGGCCATCCTGCTGGACCAGCACCTCCTTCACCGCCCCATTGAAGTCGAGCAGGCCGAAGGAATCATCCACGGCGCCATCCGGGTGCAACCGCATGAGCGTGCGCCGCGCGACTCCGTTCACCCGCGAGAATTCCCCAGCCACCAGCAATCGTCCGTCCGACAACGGGCGGACCAGCGCGATCACCGCGTTGGTGCTCTGGCTTTCGGTGGTGCCGATCCCCGGCATCCGCCGGTGCCCGAGCAGGATCTCGGGTGGCAGGAAGGATTCATCCACGGCGCCATCCGCCCGGAGCAACGCGACACCGGTGCGCGGCTTGCCGGCGATCTCGGAAAAATTGCCCCACACCAGCAGGCGCCCGTCACCGCGCACCAGGCCGTTGAACCCGCCGTCCGCCATGACCGCATCGCCCACCCCGAACCTCAACGCGCCCAACCGCTGTTCATCCAGGATGACCACCGCATTGGTCCGCGTCCCCACCACCACCGAAAACGACCGGTCCAGCCCGGCGCCCGACCTTGCCTGGATCGGCACCACCACTTCCCAGTCAACGACACCGTGGAGATTCGTGAACGTGCCGTGCACCGCCGTGAAATCTGTTTCCGCCAGAGCCGTACCCGACACCGTCCGATACGGCAGCACCACGGTTCCCTCCGCCCCAACCCCTGTGTATCGCACCCGGATCCGTGCCTCGCCGGCGGACTCCGGGACAGTCACCGGGCCATCGACAAACTCCACGTCACCGTGGTCCGAAGGCGTGGCCGGATCGAAGATGCCCACCACCGCGGTCGCGACCCGACCGAGACCGTGTTCGCCCTGCACCGCGCCCAGACCCAGCCGGAGCGTCCGCTCCCCCACCGCCGTTGCTTCGGCAACCAACGGGATCATCAACTCCGCCGTGGCCTGGTTGGTGCCGAACTGGACCACCGTCGAAGCGGGTCGCCGATAATCCACCCCCGATCGGGCGGGACTGGTGGCATCCAACACCACCGTCACCCGCGTGGCCGTGTTGAGGTCTCCCACACGCCGCAACCGGACGGTCACACCCGACTCCTCGCGTCGCCCCACGAACCGGCTCTGTTCAAACTCCACCCGGCTCCGGGCCGTCCGATACGCGGCCACGTACGGCGCGGTTTCATGGATGACCCGGACGGCATCCGACGGGTTCGACTGATCCGCCGGCACGCCCATCGGCACGCCATCGATGGACACCTGGGGATTGGAGAAATAGGGGACGAAGATGCCGGGCTCATAGGACATGAGATCGATATAGGTCACTCCCTCGATCCGGGTCCGATGGGCGAAGATATAGGGTCTGCGAGCCTGATAGAACGGTGAATCCAGGGGGGAGGAGGAATGCTCGCGATCGTGCTCGAGTCCGAACAGGTGTCCGAACTCATGGGCCAGGACGCGGGAACCGGGGGCGAGGGCGTGTCGCCGGATGATGATGTAGGCGACCTGCGGATTGCCCAGGGTTGGAGCAATGCCACTGGCACCGGCCAGGTAGTTGTCGCCGTCCAGTTCGGTGATCAGGCAGACGATATCCGCCTTGTAGTCGTTGCGCAGTTGGGGAACCCGTTCGAACCCGTCCACCGCCGTGGTCAGGCGGAAAAACTCGCGGGGCATGCCACCACTTTCAAAGGTGTCGTAAAGAATGACCCCGACACTGGCGACGCGCACGTTCGCTCCGCTGTTGGCAAGACGGAGGTTG
>CAZDYB010000067.1:0-10611 GCA_964509045.1 uncultured Akkermansia sp. | reverse complement strand
CGGCCATGCCCACCTCCACCCGACGACGCAGGCCGGCTTCGCTCCCCTCCCCGGTCAGGGCCAATGGCGTGTACAGGAACAACACCTCCACCACGGTCGGTTCCGCCAGGGTATCGGCAGCGGACAAGAGTCCCGCCTTTCGCCGATCCTCCCCCGACGAACCGGCGATCGGGGGCATCCCGAACCGGGGAAGGCATCCGGTGGCGCAGAAGCCCGGCCTGTGCGACGTGAATCGGCTGGCCTCCACCTGACCCGACTCAGCGGCGGCGCAAATGGCGAAGTGATCCAACCCGGTCAGGGCAATGATCCAGGCCAGGAGGAGGCGAAGCGGGGCAGCGATCCGCTGAATTCTCGACGGTGAATGGTTCATGTTCACCCCCCGGCACACCACATCTCCGGGAAAAGGATTCGCGGGATGATCCGGAAAAGTGGCTGGGTTGGGTGTTCGTCCATCCCGACACCGCCTTCGCACCCTTGGTTGTTCCACCGATTTCAGGGATTCCACCGACTCGATTCAGGAGGGGGCAAGCCGCAGGTTTCGCCGATGACGCAGATGAGGGTGGGGAGATACGGGTGTCGGCCCTTCCTGGCACCCTTGGCCCCGTGGTTGTTCAGTCGAAAATGATGGGATCCACCGAGGGATCCGTGCCGGGCGAGTCTTCGACCATCGTTGGGACATCCATCGCGGGCATCGATTCCCCATGGGACAAGCCGGCATGGCAAACGAACGCACGGTAGCGATGGGTCCGGCCGTTCATCATCGCCATCCTCGAACCCCCGAATCTGGCCCCGGCCGCGGTGCGGTGGTCCGGATCGATGCAACCGGAGGCCAGCAAGGCGTCGGTGACCGCCTCGACATCGGTGAACTCCTTCTCGCCGTAGCGCCCAGGGTTCGACTCGACGAATGCCTGTCCCCATCCGGTGGAGCCATGGCGGGCTTCGGAAGGACAGGTTCCACCAACCCCACATGACCTGACTTCAGAGAAACGACCTGTTCTCGTAGGCGAACTTGAGGAGGCTGTGACTGCCGCTGAGGTCGAGCTTCTGGCTCATGTTCTGGCGATGGGTCTCGACGGTCCGGACGGCGCAGCCGAGGAGGTCGGCAATCTCCTTCGAGGTCCGGTCGTCGGCGATGAGGCGAAGGATGCGCTTCTCGGTGGGGGTGAGGCGGTGGAGCCCCGGACGCTCGCGATGGAGGGCCTCGGACTCGCTGCGTCGTCGCAGCAGGGCGCCGGTGAGGGAGGCGGTGATGAAGGTCTTGCCGGCGGCCACGGTCCGGATGGCCTGGATGAGATCCTCGGCGGCGTTCTCCTTGAGGACATAGGCGTTGATGCCGAGTTCGAGGGCTTCGTTCAGGAGGGACTCATCCTCGTACATGGTGAGGAGGACGAGTTTCACCGGGGACTCCGCCTCGCGGAGTCGGCGGGCCACCTGAAGGCCGGTGAGGCGCGGCATGTGGACATCGAGGATGGCGATGTCGGGCAGGAGTTGGGTGATTCCCTGGATGGCCTCCTCGCCATTGGCCGCCTGCCCGACGAGTTCGAGCGAAGAGTCCGTCTCGATCACATCGCACAACCCCCGTCGGAAGATGGGGTGGTCGTCGGCGATCAGGATGCGAAGGGGAACGTTCATGGGGAGAGTTTCCGGAAGGACTGGGTGTGGGACGAAGTCAGCGTGGCGGGGCGGGCAACCACGGTGCGGACCTCGACGGTGACGCGGGTGCCACGACCGGGTTCGGATTCGAAGGTGGCATGACCGCCAAGGGTGCGGGCGCGTTGGGCGATGTTTCCGAGGCCGAAGCCGGCGGCGGCCAGCAGGGAGGGTTCGGGAGGGCGAAAGCCACAGCCGTCATCGCTGACGGTGAGCCGCAGGGAATGGTCGTTCCAGCGGAGACCGACGGTGGCGCTGCGGGCCTGGGAATGCTTCACGACATTGTTCAGGCATTCCTGGACGATCCGGTAGAAGTTGATGCGGGCGTCGGGGGCGAGGGCTTCATCGACCGGATCCATGGACACGTGGAATTCGATGTCGGAGGAATCGGCGAGGTTGCGGATGGCTGCCGCGATGGACTTGGTGAGGCCGAGTTCGTCGAGTTGGAAGGGGCGAAGGTTGCGGGCGATGGAGCGGACCTCGCGGATGGCCTCGGTGGCCATGGTCGAGACCTCGCGGAGATGGGCGACCAGGCGGGCGGAATCGGGCGGTTGCCCCACGGCGAGGGAGGCGCGGTTCTTGATGACCAGGAGGCCGTGGCCGAGGCTGTCGTGGAGTTCATCCGCGATGCGGCTCCGTTCGATTTCCTGTGATTCGATGAGCTGTCGGGTGAAGGATTCCTCGACGGCCCGCCGCTGGGCGTGGGCCCTGGAACGAACGCGGTACAGGAGGAACGTGCAGGCGATGCCGGTGGCAGCGATGCCCCCACGGAACCACGGGGTCTGCCAGACCTCGGGTTTCACGATGACCGTCAGACCGTCGCCAGGCGCACTCCAGGTTCCATCGTTGTTGGCGGCGTCCACGCGGAACCGGTAGGTGCCGGGCCTGAGCTTCGAATAACGCGCCGATCGGTGATTCTGCCCATCCACCCAGTCCGGGTCGTAGGGTTCGAGTCGGTAACGGAACCGGACGCGATCCGGCGCGGAAAGTTCGAGGCCGGTGAAGAGGATCTCAAGACGTTCGGTGCCCGGAGGCAACTCGACTCCGTCCCGGGCAACGGTGGACGGGAGGCGCGAACCGTCCGCCCAGACCTCCTCGATGTGGACCTTCGGGGCGGGAGCAGGATCGGGGAACCGGGCCGGATCGATCAGGACAACACCGGAGTCGCTGCAAAACCAGAGCTTGCCGTTGGCATCGGCCATGGCCGCCGGATGGAATCCCGTTCCGAACTGGGGGACGGGAAGACCGTCCTCGGCACCGAAGGTGGTGCCATGCACGACGCGGACCCGGCCCAGGACGAACTGCCGGAGATCGGCCAGGGACAGGCGGGTGAGCCCCGACGGGGTGCCGATCCACAGGTTGTTCTGGCCGTCGTCGAGGATGAGGTCGACCCGACCATTGGGCAGGCCATGAGCGACCCCAAGGGTGACGAAGCGTCCATCCTTCCAGGCAGAAAGCCCGCCGCCGGCAGTACCCACCCAGAGCATCCCGTCGGAGTCCACACAGAGGGATCGGACCCATTCGTGGCCAAGTCCGTCGGCGATGCTGAAGCGCGTGATCCTCGACTCCAGGATTCGACTGAGCCCTTTCTCGGTTCCAACCCAGATCGAGCCTTCGCTTCCCTCGACGAGAGCCGTGATCGCATCCGAGGAAAGACCGTTGGTCGTCGTATAGGTGCGGATGCCCCCGCCCTCGTGGCAGTCGAGTCCGGAGGAAAAGGTGCCGCGCCACAGGCGTCCGGAACGATCGTTCAGGAAGACCCGGGTTCCGGCCGGACGCCCCGTGGACCCGGACAATCCCTGGTCCGTCCAGCGGCGCAGGCCGCCGAACTGGGTTCCGGTCCAGACACCCCCCTGGCGGGCTCCGATCACGCTGGTTGCCAGAAAGAGGGGGGAACGCGGGTCACCGACGGAAAGGGGTTGGAACCGGTTCCCGTCAAAGGCCAACAGGCCGGCGCCCATGATCCCGACGTGGATGATTCCCGCGGCATCGGCCGCAATGGACAGGACGGCACCCGGTGGCAAGTCCGTTCCGGTCCGATACAATTTCAACCGGGGTTCGCGCAGTCGGAACAGGCCGCCGCGGTTCGCACCGATCCAGAGGTTGCCGGCACGATCCTCGAAGAAACAGATCGGGCGGGCTCCGTGAAGTCCGTCCGCGGCATCCACCCGATGGAGGGCGCCGTTGCGGTAGCGGACGGCTTCGCTTCCGACACGTGCACCGACCCAGACATCCCCGCTGGGAAGGGCGCTGAGTGCCTGGAACCAACCGGGGCCCGGGGACTGCACGGCCCTGACCTTCCCTGCTTCCAGGACCGACAGGTCGTTGGGAAACCGCAGCATCCAGATCCGACCGGTGCGATCCACGGCCATGGAATCCACCGAAGCCGTTTCGGGGACGGGTTCGAAGGCGGTTCCGTTCCAGCGTTCGACGCCCTTGGGGCCACCCGCCCAGATCCCGCCGGAAGGATCCAGGATGAACTGGATGGCGGAAGGATCCACCGGCATGGATTGGAAGCGCCTGCCATCGTGACGGAGAAACCTTTTCCGGCTCTGTACCCAGACCTGGCCGGCACCGTCCGCAACAACGCCGAACACGGGGTTGGGTCCGGGACCATCGGGGGTGTCATACCATCTAAACTCATCGTGTTCGCGCACGGCGAGCCCATGGGAGGTGGCGATCCAGAGGCGTCCGGAAGCGTCCGCGGCGAGGTCATAGACATTGTCCGAGACCAGGGCCGGGGTGTTGCCCGTGGTGAAGCTGCGGAACCGGATGCCATCGAAGCGTGCGATGCCGCCGGCGGTGCCCACCCACAGGTATCCCTCCCGATCCTGGGTGATGGCACGGACCGTGGTGTCCGGAAGTCCGTCGACCGTACTCCAGTTTCGGATGAGGTATTCGGCATGCGGCGGGCGGTCCGCTTCCGTGGGGGCGGCGAAGGCGGGGCAAGGGACGAGGATGAACAACAGCAACCGCCGTAGAGGATGGAACCCCATCAAGGTCATGGCGGTCCTCCACCGGGCGTGCCCGGAACCACCGCATCGGCGGTGGACCGGGCCGAACGCCAGGCTGCCCGGGCTTCCTCGATCGCGTTGGTGTGGTAGTCGGCCGGTATCCGGGTCTTCAACTCCTCGAAGTACTCCCATTCGATGACCCGACGACCCTCGATCCGGGCGCGGTGCGAAGCGACGGCAACCTCCTGTCGCGAGTCGCGTTCACCCGTTGCGGCAGTCCGCCGTTCCATCAGGCGCAGCAGATAGAAGGCATCCCGACCCTCGATCACCGGGCTGATCTCCCCGGCCGTCCGGAGGTCTGCCAGGGCGCGCTTCACGGCGTCTCCCCCGGGAAGCATCGAACTGGCATCCGAAAGCCATCCGAGATCCCCGCCTGCACTTCGCGTGCCGTCGTCGTCCGAGTAATCGATCGCAAGGGAACCGAAACCCTCCACGCCAGACCCCAATCCCAGGGCTTTCGTTCGGGCCTCATTCATGCGCTCGCGCAAGGCATCGCGCCGCTCCGCGGAAGACCTCGGGTTGAATCTGAGCCGGAGCCATGCCACGTGGTGAAGCGGACGGGAAACCGTTCCAACCGGCATGGGATCCTGCGGAACCGGAGCCGTGTTCGACCCGCCTTGGCTCCCGGCGTAACGCGGTTCCAATTGCAACTCCTTCAGTCGTGCAATGAGCACTCCCTCCATGGCACGCCGGGTCGCAGGCTCGCGATCCAGGCCGATCCGGCGTGCCTCGGCCAACAATCGCCGCCGCTGGACCGCTTCCTCCAACACCACATCGAAATCGGCATCGTCGCGTCGGGTGATGCGGCGGGCCATTTCCGCCTCGAGGTCCTCGCGCAGGAGGGGGATGCCATCGACGTTCACCAGTCCCACCGGGGTGGTCACTTCGAGGGAAAGCGGTGGGACCGTCTCGCGACGGCAACCTGCCACGAGAACGGCGACCACGCCCAATGCTGTGCAAACGATCCGCTTCATCTTCTTCGAACCACCACCCGGAAGAACTGGAGGCCATCGTCCGCAGGCGCGGTCTTCTCGACAAGCAACGTGCGAGGGTCCTGGGGCGTCGGGGGTGGTGCTGCCTCGAGGGACGCCGTGGCATCCAGCCAGCCACGGAGATCAGGGGAAATCTCAATCTGGAAATCCAGATCGGTCGCCCCGCTCCGCCGCTTGAACCCGATGCCCTGGCGTCCACCCTGCGAAAAACCATGCGGCAGGGACAGCGCCACGGCCCCAGCGGCGTCCGGCTTGGTCGGGTCCAGGTCAAAGGCGTACTCGAACAGGTTCGCTATTCCATCGCCGTCCGAATCCTGTTCACCGAACAGGTCAAGGTTGGAGTTTTGACCGGGAAAAAATGCACTCCGCCATTCGGCGAAGGTCCGGGCCTGGCTGCCCGTGGATCCGCCGTTCCCCCCACCTCCCCCGGTGGGCGCATCCGCCGGGTTCCACTTGTCGTAGCCGTTGGCATCCTCCCAGTCGTCCGGGAACCCGTCGTTGTCCGAGTCCTGTCCCACCACGCGCAGGGTGAGATCAATCCGCTGGGTCCCCGCACGACGTGTCTGGTCGATCTGGAAGCCGGACGCAACGATCGGCGCCAACGTCAGGGGCTTGCCGTCGAGCGTGACCGAAAGGTGTTCCACCCGGGACGACAAGGCGCCCACGGCCACGGCGTTGGATCGGACGGAGAGATCGTAGGACAAGAGCTCATGGGGAAGCGTCAGGCGATACGTCATCCGTCCGGATTCCGGGCCGAAGGGTTGCACGGGCGCCGTCAGGCGATGCTCGCGTCCGCCCGGACCGACGGTGCGCACACGCCAGGCGAGCGTGCCGCGGGTGACCGGGAAGCTTTGGCTGCCGACCTGTTCGGTGATGGTGCCGAACAGGGTGGTGCCGGGTTCAGCGATGCGGGCTGCGATGGCGTCGAAGCCGCCGCCAGCCAGGACACCCACGGAAGCAAACAGGGTGCGCAGGAGTCGGACGTTCCGGACTGCATTCAGGGTGTTCATGTTCCTGGTCTCCTTCCGAGGTTCAGTTGCCGGAGTAGCCATAGGTTTCAAAGTTGAGACGGATGTCGGTGACGTTCTCGACGAACCGGTCCAGGCCCTGGTTGGGATCCGCATGGAGCGCCTGACCAGGAATGATCAGGATCCATTGGTCGTTCCAGACACTGCGACCGATCAGCCGCGTCGAGTTGAAGGCATTGTCCTCCGAAGGATCCGCGGAAACCGAGGCGCGGAAACTGGAGAAGCGCCGGGCCTCGCCGGCCTGGCCGGAAAGGGAATCGATGCCCGCGATCCAGTCGGGCCGGCCCAGCTCGGTGGCCCCGAGTTGGTACGGACTCGGGATGGCCTGGTCCACGACGTTCCAGGCGCGGAGCGCGAGGGTCGGGCTGTTCGGGATCGACATGTAGTCGAGCCCCGCCGGGATCAGGTAGACGCCCGGTGTGCGGGCCAGTTCCTCCAGCGGGTAGCCGTCGATGCGGATGCCCGCCGCGCGGATCTTGGTGGCGTAGAGCGTCGGATCGTAGCTTGCGTCGCCGCCGCCCAGCGGGTTGCCGAAGAAGTTCTCACCGGCGCGGACGGCCGAGCGGAAGCGCAGGACGAGGCCGGGCTGCGGGATGCCGCGCGGGGCGAACGGCCGGCAGAACTTCCGGAACTCGGGAACATCCCAGAGATCGTCGACGCGGGCAGACTCGAGCTTGTCGACCCAGTCCTGGTCCGTGGGACCGTCCTCGGAAGGCTTCAGGCGGGCCTGTTCGTTGCGGATCGAGAAGCTCGTCTGGTCGTATTGGAAGTTGTTGAACCCAAGCCGGCCTTCGATGGACCGGAAGGTCTCATGCAGCCGGGCCATGGTCCCGGCAAGACCGGCACCCGAAAGCGGGAAGTCGTCGCCGAGTTCACCCAGGGTGCGGGCGCGCACGATCTCGTTGAGGAACGGACGGCCCGAAGCGCGGTCGCGCGGGTCGAAGTTCGTCTCGTAGTCGTAGGCCTTGGTGGCGAGATAGCAGTAGCGCTGGGCGAGGTCATAGAGGACCCGGTAACGCTGGATCGCCTCGTAGCGCGCGGTGCGGAACAGCACGTCGTGGTAACGGTTCTCCTGGGTCTCGGCCGCGAGGATCGCATTGGCCTGACGCCGTTCCTCGATCAGGCGGACGCCTTCCTGGAGCGTGGCGCGGTACTGGTCGAACAGGCCACGGAGCTGTTCCCGCATCGTGAAGAGCTTCATGCGGGTGACGCCCTCGTTCACGAGGAGTTCCTCGATGTCGTAGAGCATGCCGCGCAATTCCACCGACATCTCGTTCGCGTCGATGTCGATCTCGGCCTGGAGCGAAAGGAGTTCCTTGGAGTTGTCCAGGATGTCCGCCGAACTGTCCATGAGGGTGGCGGAGGTTCGGGCCAGCCCATAACCCACATTGGCTCCCACCTTGGCCGCCAGACGGGCCGCAAACGTCGAATCGCTGGAAACGCCGACCACCGTTGGAAACCCCTCGATCAACCCGGTGACCAGGTCGTTGAAGACATCCGCCGAGGTGTTGAGGACCGCGGCAGTCGTCCGGAGGGCATCGATGCGCTGGTTCAGGCCCTCGATGTCGTCGTAAAGCGTGGACTTGATCCCGAGAACATCGGACGAGATGTCGGCACGCATCTGGAGGAGGGCGACGCGGTCGCGAAGCTGTTTGATGAGGAAATCATAATCGCCCACGGCAATGCCGAGGTCGGACTGGACCTGGACCATCTCACCCACCAAAGCCTGGAGCCGGCCGGGCGCATCGCGCTGGCCCCAGTTGGCGGGTGCCACGAAGGCGTAATCCGACGCCAGTGCAGGGAGCCGCAGATGGACGAGGTCGTCACCAAGGAGACCGACAGCGGTGTTGCCCTCGAGGGTGATGTCGTCGAGGAAGTGTTCTTCGAGGTCGGCCCGGAACACTTCGGGAACGTCGTCCAGCAGGGCGTAGAACGAGACGTACTCGTCGAAGTAGGTGTCCGTGTTCGCCAGGGGCACGGTGTCGGCGTTCACATCGTTGACGTCGACGTACATGAACAGGTTGTAGTCGGGGCCCTGGTAGCCGGCCGGGTAGGCCTTTCCGGCACCGATCTGGCCGGTGTAGGGCGTGCCGAAGATCTCGATCAGGCGGTTGCGGTACTCGATGTCCTCGGCAGCGGCCCGGATGCGGAAGTCATCCGCGGACTGCACCACCTGGCGGAGCTGGGCCTTCTGGATGTTGGCGTTGTCGAGGGCACCCGACGCGTTGCGCAGGGCCTCGTAGGCGCGTTCGAAGATCTGCTCGAAGTGCGAGAGGCCCTGGACGGCCTGGCGACCGATCTGTGCGGTCGATCCGACATCGATGTGCGTGGGATCGATGTCGAACGGCACGACGTCCGGGTCGAGGCCCAACGGATTCAGGCCGGCATCGGATCCATCCAGGGTGAGCTGGATGGTGCCGAGGTGCGAGCTGATGGCGGCGAGCTCGTTGACGGTGGTGCGGTCGATCCGTTCGATGCCTTCGCGGGCGGTGTCGGCCTCGGGGAGCAGGGCATTGCCGAGGATCCAGTCGAAGATCGCAGCCTGACCGGCACGACGGCTCCACTCGGTGACGCCCCAGGCGCGGGTGGCGTTGCTGTCGGTGTATCCCAGCGTCCGGGCGGCGGGCTGCTCGGAATGGCGCGAGCGCCAGGTCAGGTTGACGACCTCGGCACCGGCGCGGGCGCGGGCAACCGCGGTGCGGGCGAACTGGCGTTCGTCCAGGTAATCCACCCCGACGACCACATCGAGGAGGTTGTAATACTCACTGCGGCGTTGCCACACGAAGCCCGGGGTGTTGATCAGGTCATAGTGCTTGCGGATGGCGCTCAGGTAGTGGCCCCAGGCATCGCCATGGCCCTGCGGGAACAGACGCATCGCGTCGTTCTCGTCCAGGATGCCATCGCCCGTGACGTCCTTGATCTGGTAGTTCAGGGCGTAGGCGACCTCGCCTTCGCCCTTGGTGAAATTCCAGAACAGGCGGTTGAAGACCGGGCGGCCCAGGCTTTCATCCGTGCCGCGGAGCAAGGCGAGTTCCTCGTCGAGCAGCGAGGCCTGCTGGTTCTCGAAGCAGAAGCGGCTGCTGGTCAGGTTGCCCACGTCGAGGGCGATCTCGGCGCGGCCATAGCCGACGGTCGGATCCATGGAATCGTCCCAGGCCTCGTTGCCGAGGAGTGAGTAGAAGTAGGAGAGGCGGCTGGAGGCGAGCATCAGCGCCGAGAACAGGCCCGGCGAGTTCACCGGCGGGGTCGCCTGGAGGCTCATGTCGCGGGCACGCTGGAGGACGGTCTCGTAGAGTTCGATGAGGCCGACGTTCTCGACGACGTTCTTGTCTGCGTTGAGGGCCACGGGACCGCTGAAGGGAGCGCCGAGGGTGCGGAGCAGGCTCGCCGCGGTGGCCGGGCTGTCCGATCGGGAGAAATCGCGGACGCGGGCCTCGTAGGGATTGATGCCGTCGAGCACGCGCTTCACCCAGCCCATCGCCAGCTGCGGACGGAAGTCCGGTCGGCCATCGCCGGTGAGATCCCGGATCGAGGAGTTGGCGGCACCGGCCCAGTCGGACCAGTTCGAGGCTGTGGTGGCGGGGGCGTCCACGTGGCGGTAGCGGGCGTAGAACAGGTTGTCCGCCAGGAGCAACGTGGGATTGCCGTTCAGTTCGATCTGGTTGACGCCGGCAGAACCATTCGGATCACCGATGGCGCTCCAGGGCGGCGAGCCGGCGGAGACGCTGCCGGGGACGTCACCCACCTTCACGGTGCCGTCTTCCTCGTGGAACCACCACGCGTACGCGACGCGGTCCACGTTGCCACCAAAGTCCGCCGTGTGACGGAGGGTGATCTTCTCGTCGAAGACATTCGGCGGAAGGATGGCCTTGAGCGCGCCGCGATACTTCAGCTCGCGGCTCACCTGGATGACGTGGAGCGAGACCG
>CAZDYB010000066.1:0-13205 GCA_964509045.1 uncultured Akkermansia sp. | reverse complement strand
ATCTGGGAAGACTTCAGGAGGAAATGGGTATGCCAAATCTGAGCACGTACGATCAGCTGGTGTGGAAAGAGGGACTGGAAAGAGGCCGGGTCGAGGGTCGGGTCGAGGGTCGGGTATCCGGTTTGCAGGAGGCATTGATGGATCTGGCGGAACTCCGTTTCGGTCCGTCCGCACTTGGTCTTCGCGAAAGGATCGAAGGCATACAGGACCAGGCTGAACTCCGACGACTGACTCGCAGCATCCTTTCATCCGCCTCACTGGACGAGTTCACGGAGCAACTGCCGCTGTCGTAGCCGGCCTCGATCGATCGTCAGGCACACGTTTAGCCTTAACGATGCAATGGAGGCGGCATGTGGGAACGCAGAGCGAATGTTTCAGCGCTGGGGTGGATCGACTTCGCGGACGGCGGCGCCGTGGGTGTCGCTGAGGACGAGGATGGCGAGCTTCTCGATCTGGTTGAATTCGCCGGGCTGGAGTTGCTGGGCGTCGAGGCCGGTCTGGCCCGCGTTGGGCATCGGTTTCACCGGAGCCTGGGGATCGTCGTTGAGCGTCATGTAATCGAAGCGGCCGCGGAGGTCGGTATAACCGTCCTTGAGGAAGCGCACCTGACCGCCGGTCACCCGGGCGTATACCTTCACATAGGTTTTGGGGACGGGCCTGGCGGCGATGGGATCGCGGACTTCGAGTCGGCCGTAGTTCTCGGACAGGGCGAGAGCGAATCGGTTGGAGTGATGGGTCCGGGTCTTGCGTCGCCCGGCGCCGACGACTTCGACCAGCACATTGGCCTGGGCGAGGGAATCGGGGATGGGAATCTCGATGGAATCCTGGCCGGGGGGCAGGGTGATCACGGTGCTCTGGGTGGGCTTGATGATGCCGAAACGGTCGGCGTCGCGGGTCACAAAAGGGGTGCTGCTGAAGAGGAACTCCGGGTCCATGAGGTAATGGTTGAGGGTGACCTGGGAGAGGTTGCGCCAGGTGATGCGGACCGAACGGTTTTCCACCTGGAAATCGAAGCTGGCCTCGGCAGCCGCCAGTTCGGCCTGTTGCCGTTCCCGGTCGGGCACATCACCGGGCCGCGTGACCGGCCGCCCCTCGATTTCATCGGCCTGGGCAATGACTTCGGCGAACAGGGAGCGCCAGCGGTCGACGGGATGATCGGCATGACGCGAGGCAATGGCCCGAGCGTCGCCGGGTTTCTCCTGATAGAAGGCGGCGTAACAGCGGAGGTAATCGAGCTGGAGCCGGGTGTGGACGGAATCGGGAGAAACGGAGTCGAGTCGGGCGAGGGCTTCGCCGATGCGATCCTGGAGGAAGAGGTGATAGGTGACGGCGAGTTGATCGGCGGGAGTGGGGGCGGGCCGATGGGCGATGATCGAGAGGAGACGCTGGTATTGGGCGCGTTGGGAATCGTTGGCGATGCGGCGTGGGGAACCGAGTGGATGGATGCGCGGATTGATGAGGGGCGAATATTCGAGGTGTTCGAATCGGTTCCGTTCGAGTGGATCCACGCGGATCAGGGAGCAATCGAGCCAGTCACCGCATTGATCGAGGAAATCCTCGCGATGCCGCAGCCATTCGCGGAGTGGGGCGGTTTCGTTGTGGAAGACGGCGTAGCGATAGACGGGTTCGCTCCAGACGTGGTGCTCGCCGAGGAACCGGACGAGGCGTCGGAAGAAGTCGACGGAAGTGCGGGCGCGCCAGGCGATCCGTTCGAGGTCGAGCCGGGCGAGGTTGTTCTGTTGGAGGAAGGCGAAGACCTCGGCGTCGGTGCCCATCTGGGACACATGATCCCAGGAGGCGACATCAACGGTGGAGAGTTGTCGGACGACGAGGAAGGACTGGGTCCGGGCGGTGCCTGCGGCGCGACCGGCGACGGCGGCCTGGGCGGGGAAATGGGGCAGGGCGACGCCGTTGGAGGAAGGTTGTGGGAAGTAGAAATGATACTCGAGTTGGTGGGTGGTGTAGGGCTCGAGCCGGAGGAAGCGGCTTTGGGCGAAGCGACTGCCGAGGACGGGCAGGGCGCCCTTGGGGATCTGGGTGAGGAGATCGAGTTTGGCGACGGAAGAGCCGGGGTTGCCGACCACGAGATGGGCGCCGTAGACCACGCCGGAAAGGAACTCGCCGGTGACGAACCGGTCGAAGCGTTCATTGCCTTGCTGGCGATAGCGATCGCCGTTGCGGTAGAAGGATTCGCTGACCAACAGGGCCGGATCGGATTCCGCGGCGGGTGCGGCGGCGCGGACCTGTTTGCGGAAGACGAGGATCGGGCTGGCGGCGGTGAGACGGAACTGGCCGTCGGTGGTGACGATGGCGTGTTGACCGGCGGTGAAAGGCAGGTCGAGGACGGCCAGGGCCAGGAGCATCTCGGTCAGGTTCGAGTGGGCTTTGGTGAAATGGACGGAGAGGAAGGGGGTGGTGCCGTCCCAGGCGGCGAAGTCGCGCCAGAAGGCATTGATGCCCACCAGGTCGGCGTCCTGTTCGGCCGGGGTGAGACGGTAATAATTGTTTTCGGCCCATTCCTTGGTGGGACCGGCGGATCGGTAATAGGCCTGGCTGCGGGCGAGACCGCGTTCCTCGCGCAGCTGTCTGGCATCCATGGCGAAGAATTGTGCGAGTTGGGCCTCGCCGGTGACGCCTGAACCGGCCATCGCACCCGCCATCCCGGCAGCAGCGAAGTTCGAGACGTTCGCCCTGCGTGCCAGCCGGGATTTGGCGCTCACATTGGTTTTCACCTCCAGACCCGCGTCCAGCTGCAACGATTCCAGTGCGGGTGAATTGACGGGTTCAGGCGGGGGAGCACCCGCTTCGCGGAAGGCGGCACCGCCACCGGCGCCTTCGAGTCCGCGACCGTTCAAGGCGGTTTCGAACAACCGTTCATCCTCCTCCGGTTGGGGTGGCAACAGTTCCCACAATTCCCGCAGATGCCGCACGGTGCGGGTTGCTTCACCGGGGAGACGGCGGCCGAGCAGGGCGCGCTCGAACACGTTCAATCGCGCATACGCCCACGGCTCCAGGTATCGCGCCAGGTCCAGTTCCAGCAGGTAATCGTCGAGGAAGGTCCGATCCTTCTTGTTCGCGAGATAGGGTCGGATGACCTGGGTGAAGAACTCGGGATCCTTGCGGCTGAGGAAATAGTTGAGTTCGTGACAGGCGAACTCGCTGTAGCGGGCGCGCTTTTCGGCGGCGGTCAGGGTGGGCCATTGCAGGATCCAGGCGAACCGGGCCAGGTCGGCATTGCCGCTCAGGGTGGTGAACAGGGCATGAACCGACGCCAGGGTGTCGTAGGTTTCGAGGGCGCCGGAGGTGGTGTCGGTGACGGTCAGGGTGGTTCCGGTGGTCAACACCTGGGCTTCGCGCACCTCGGTGGCGGGCTTGTCCGGATCCAGGTTGCGCACCAGGCGCAGGTCCTTGAACCGGGTGGGACGTTCCTTGGCGGCAATGCTGGCCCACACGGCCTGGAACGGATCCTCGGCATGGATCTGGAAATGTTGGCGGTCGCCGAGGGACGCCACCGGCACCTTCACGCGGCCTTCGGCATCGGGAACGAGGTTGAACAGGGCGGGCGCTTCGACGGCGAGGAAGTCAAGGTTGCGTTCCACGCTGGCCATGAAACTGCCGGGACTGATGGAAGCATTCAGATGGTCCGCCTCACTGCGCAGGGCGCCGCGACCGGTCGCCATGCTGGCGGGGGGCAGCCCGGTCCGGGCTTCGGAAGTGGTCTGGGCGGTGGCCTTCCGTTCCCACGGATTCAGCAGCAGACCGGGGCGGGGCAGCAGGTTGCCCGGGTACCGTTGGGCGAAGCGTCGGTCGAGGATGTAGCGGTACTCATCCCCGATGTTCCTTCCGGCCGAGTACAGGTTCGGGGTCCGCGCCCAGAGCAGTGTGCCGGGGTCGAATCGTTCGAATCTGCCGAGACCGATGAAGAGGGAACGTTCGGGGAGAAACCGCGTGGCGACGACATGCACGCGGGTGAAGGCATTCCACGACCGGAGTTGAATCGAGATCCCGTCGGCATCGATCACGGCCGACTCGATCTGCAACGGGGTGCCTTCGCGGACTTCGAGGGCGCGATGGTTTCCGACGAGCCAGGTGGAGGCGGAGGAACCGGTGGTGATGCGCAGGGTGATGACGCGGACGGTGTTGCCGCGGAGTTGGAGGGAGTAATCGCCGGCGGCGAGGTCCTTGATTTCGAGGTAGCCACCGGCTGACTTCACCGAGGCCGTGTGATCGGCCACGAACGTTCCCGCCCGGGTTTCGAGCAGGGAGATCGTGTCGGGCCCGATGCTGTCCATCCAGGGCACGCGCACGGTCTCGCCGGTGACGGCATGGATGCTGGAAGACCAGGTGCGGTCGTGATCGGTGAGGTTCCAGGTCCGGTCCGGCCCATGTCCGGTGGCGGCCTGGACGAGGAAGATGTCTTCCAGGGTGCCCAGATGGATCCGGCCCTGGGCATCGGTGCGGAGGGCGACTTCCTCGGTGATGGAGAAACCGCGCCTGGAGAAGGTGAACACGACCTGGCGGTCTGCGATGGGTTCCCCGTTCTTGCCCAGCCATTCAAAGACATGGGAGTCATTGAACCGGCTCAGGAAGGCGTCGCTGGTGGAGTCGGTGCGGTCGATGCCATTGAGCTCCCAGTGATTCTCCGCGGTGAGCGTGTGTTTTTCGCCGCCGAGACTGAGCATGGGAACGCGGGCGGTGAGGGAGGCGGTGACGGAGGCCAGGCGGTCGGGGACCCGGAAATTGTGGGTGAAGACCTTGTCGGAGGTGAAGGGTGGGGGACGCACTTCGGAAGTGGTCTTGACCCCGTCGAGGGTGGTGGTGGTGAGGGCGAGGACGGCGTCTTCGAGGAGGGCCGGGGAGAGTTGGGTATCGCCGAGCAACACGTTCAGGCGGACGGCGAGGGTGGCCTGGCGCCCGGCGAGGAGTTGTTCACGTTCGAGATGGAACTGGGCGTTGAGTCGATACATCTCCCCGTGATGTTCAAAGGAGGCGAGGCTGGCGAAACCGCCGTCGGGATCGGCGAGCACCACGGATTTCTCCTGGGGTTGCGCGGTGAAGGGCACCCGGATCCGGCCATCGGAAGGATTTGCAGTGAACTGCCGGCCATCGAGCCAGGCGACAGCGTTGGTGACGACGCGGCGTTGTTCGTCGAGGACGGTGAGGAGATCGCCGGCGGGGCCGATCTGTTGGACGAGTGAGTAGCGGCCCTTGCGGAGGACGGCGCGGGAGGATTTGCCGCCTCCGATGAATTCGATGACCCAGACACCGCGACGGGCGCGGAGTTCGGGGAAGGTGAAGGTCCGTTTGACCCGTTTGAAGGGGGAGACATCGCCTTCATGATTCTGCTCGGCGTTGGCGACGAGACCGTCGAGTTGGAGATCGGTGTTCACCTCGCGGGCCTGGGAGAGGTGGAAGCCGAGGGTGTTCACCTCATAGATCCGGACCAGGAGCTTGGGGGTGTTCTTGATGAGGACATCGATGGAAACCGGGGCCTCGACGGGGAGGAAGGCGGGGTTGGTGGGGGCGAAGTCGATGTCGACGCGTTCGCGCAGGGCCTGGTAGGCGGCGGGGGTGAGGAGCGAGGCCCATTGCTCGGGGTTGCCGACGCCGGCGGTGATCTTGGCTTCGGCGAACAGGGGTTTCACCCAGGTATCCCGGAGCCATTCGGTCCAGGGTTCCCAGGCGGCTTCCTCGACGGCGAAATGGAGGAACAGTTCGCGGATCAGGGATTCGTCGGAGCTGATGGGAGGCAGGGGGAGTTCGTCGAAACGGGCATTCAGGTCGACGGTCTGGTTGCGGCCACCGGCCTGTTCGAGCAGGCGCGGGTTCACATAGGGCATGGGGCGTGGCAACCGGAGGTACTCGATGAACCGGGCGCGGTCATGGACGCCGCGCGAGTGATCGAAGCGAAGGCGGGCGTGAAGGATGTGCGCCTTGAGCGAATTGAAGGCGGGCGGCAACGGTTGGACCACCGACCACAACCGGTCGAGCCAGGCCTCCCGTTCCACCGGATCCCATTCGGCATCGGCATCGGCTCCGGGCGCCAGCTTGCGCAAGCGGGCCTGGATGAACTGTTGTTGCGAACCCACCGCCGGCACGGACTTCAGCAACGCGTCGAGTTGATCCGGCAGGAGCAGGCCGTGGATGGGGAACTCGCCGAACCCGCGGCTTTCCGGCGTCTTCAGGTCTTCGGCGATCAACGCGACCAACCCGGGGACATCCGGACGGGTCAACTGCAACAGCACCCGGCGACGTTGGGCGGCGCTGAGCTTCACGTCATTCCGCACCAGGGTTTCGAAGTGGTCGGCGGATAGTCCCGCGAGATCGGGTGCGGACAAGACGCGGCGCAGGTAGATGTCCCGGGTGATGCGCGCGGGATCGAGGGTGGTGGGGAGGTCGGGTTTGCGGTCGGGAACCTCCTGGACGTGGTTGAACTCGAGCCCGAGCCGTTCCTTGAGATGATTGAGGGTGCGGGTGGGATCGGATTCGTAGGCGAGGAGGGCCTCGCGATTCTCGATCACGCGACGTTGATTGGATTCGGGGAAGCGACGGGCCCAGGCATCGAGCAGGGCGGCGAGCTTGTCCTTCTCGCCACGGACCTGGTGGTGAAGGGCGTGGAAGAAGTAGAATTCCTCGGTGCCGGGCACCAACTGGACGAGGACGGCCTCGCGGTCGGGGGCGAGGGCGAAGGTTTCCACGAAACCAATCTCGCCATCGGCCTGGGCGGTCTGGAGGAAGAGGCAGGTGATCATGGCTCCGGCGAGCAATTGGAATGTCTTCATGGCTGACGGTTTTGGAACGAGGTCAATGCACTGACGACGTTCCTGACGCTCTTGTCTTAGAAACTCCCTTTACCGTGTCTGGTTCCGAGCATTCGACGCCATCGGAAACTGGCCTGGTGGATGGAGCGGCGAGTTGTGCTCGCCGATGGAGGGAGGCATTGGGACGGCGAGTGGAACTCACCGCCCCGGATGGGAATGGGGCGGTGGAGGAGGAGGCCTGGTGAATGGAGCGGCGAGTTGTTCTCGCCGATGGAGGGAGGCACGGAGACGGCGAGTGGAACTCACCGCCCCGGATGGGAATGGGGCGGCGGGTGAGGCTCACCGGCCGGTTGGGATCAGGCGGGGATCATGTCCTTCATCTGGTGGAACTTCACCAGGGTGAGGATCATGAGGATCAAGGCGACCAGACCGGCCACGATGTTGACGAACGGGATGAGGCAGCCCACCGCACTGATGCTGTACCACAGGCCGAGTTGTTTTCCGCAGTCGCCCATGTCGGTGCGGCCAACACTGTTGAAATAGGATTGGAAGGATTCGGAGACCCGGGCGAAGACGAAGAAATTCCAGATGATGGAGAAGCAGGGGATCATCAGCAGCCAGACCTGACCGGGTTCCATGCGCCGATGTTCTGCCGGAACACGTTTGAGGGCGGAGGTGATCACCCAGCAGATCACTGCGGCGATGGCGAGGCCGATCACAAGACCGATGCCGGCGCCGATCAATGCGGCGACTGTTGCGACTGCTTCCTCGTTGTTGTTCATGGATTGTTGACGGATGAATCCCTATCCATTGGCCGAGTGCAACGACGAACCCGGGGGGGGTGGATGAGGGTGTCGCTTTTTCCGGGATCACCCCCCTAAAAAACTGAGGCATCGGATTGCGATTTCGATTACCACGGGTCCATGAAGAAATTGAGTGGGCTGGGTTTGGTGGTGGTGTTGGCGGTCGGGGTGTTCTCGGGTTGCACCAAGGACGACGCGGGTGCGGCGGTGGCGGTCGAGGGAGGCACCAAGCCTTACCCGCTGGATGTCTGTGTGGTGTCTGATGAGAAGTTGGGCAGCATGGGCGAGGCCGTGGTGTTCGTGCATGAAGGTCAGGAGATCAAGCTGTGCTGCAAGAGCTGCAAGCCGGACTTCGAGAAGGAACCGGCCAAGTTCCTGACCAAGCTGGCCGCGAAGTGATGAGGTGAGGATCGGGTTCCAAAGGGAATCCCGATCTCCCGATCCTGATCCAGCCCCTTCCAGGATTCCATGAGACGCATCGTGCAACGACTGGTGGCCAGCCTACTCGGGCTGGTCCTGTTGTTGTTGCCGGTGTTTCCGGCGGCGGGATCGGTCCGCGGGATGGCTTGTGACGGTTCGGCTCCGGCGGTGGGTGCGGAGGCGGTTGGCTCCTGTTGTTCGGCCCGGTCCATCCGTTGTTGCAATGCGGAATGTTGCATTGATCCGGTTTCGAAGCAGGCGTCCCAGCCGGTGTCGCTTCCGGTGCCGGTTGCGTCGAATGTGTTGCCCGACTGGGTATCGGCACGATGGACCGTTTTTGAATTGCCCGCCCCGGTCGCCGACCGGGTTCCGTCGGGCACGATCGTGTTGCGGGGTCGACATGACCCCACGCTCCCGCTCTTCCTGCGGGATCGACTTCTCCTTCTCTGATTCCTCCCGGCGTTCCCGTCCGTGATGTGTCCCGCGCCGGGACGCATGACGGTTGGGCTGCGTCGTTTTCGTCCCGGGATTTCCAGACCTGAGCCTTCAAGGGCGGGTGGAACGTTCCGTGGGAGGAACGTCGTGGCCCGGATCGGCGCGAGTGGAAACTGGAATCCGATGAATCGATGCAAAGTGAGCAGGGACAGATGGAACGCGGTTGGGACCGTGTTTCGAGACGGGTCAGGCTGGGATGTGTGACGGCGGTGCTGTGGCTGGGATGGGGAGGGGCGGCGTGGTCGGCGCCGGAGCCGGTGACGGCGGGTTTGGTGACGCGTCTGGCGGAAGGGATGCGGGGACGATATCCGGCGCTGATCGAACTGGAGCGTGAGGTGGAAGCCGGGCGTTGGAATCTCAAGGGTCGCCGGCACTGGGCCGATCCGGAATTGGAGGCCGGAGGAGCGCGGTATCGGACCGGTGAGATGGCGCGTGAGAACGGTGATGTCTTCTACGGGGTTCGACAGCCGTTGCCGATCATGGGCAAGGAGGCGGCCACCCGTTCCCTGGCCGGGGCGGAATTGACGGCGGCCGAGGCGCGTCTGGAAGCGCGGTTTGCCGAGTTGCGACGTGACCTGGCGGTGGCGTTGCTGGAATCCGGTCTCGAACGTGAACTGGTGGTGTTGACGGGTGAGGATGTGGGTTGGATGGAATCCCAGGTGACCCAGGCGCGGGTCCGGTTGTCGACGGGGGGAGAATCGGCGGCGCAGGTGCTTCGCCTGGAGAACGAGTTGGATCGGCGTCGGATGGAATGGACGAACGCCGTGGCGGGCCTGGCGGATGCCGGGGTTCGGGTGGAGCAATTGCTGGGGGAGGGAGCGATGACGGATTCGGAGGGCTATGCGGTGCCGGAACTGGGGGGGGCGGTGGCATTCGGAGCGGCGTTGGTCCGATTTGCGGAGCGGGCGGAACCGGAGGTGCAACGACGTGAACGCCAGATTGGTGTGGCCCAGGCCGAAGTGGAGGTGACCCGGCGTTCGGGTCGGCCTGACTTCGCGGTCAGTGCCCAAGCGTATCATCAGACCGCCGGTGGAACACCGGCAATGGGTATGTTGTCGGTGTCGATGATGGTCCCGTTGTGGAATCGGGAGAACTTCCGGCGCGACCTGAGACGGGATCGGGAACGGTTGGCGATGGTGGAGGCAGCGGCGGGGGATGCGCGTCAGGCGGTGCGTCGCGAGGTGCATGGATTGGTGACGCGGATCGGAGTGGCGCGACGGGAGGCCTTGTTGCAGCGGGACCAGGTGTTGCCGCGGACGGAACGGTTGTTGGAAACCCTGATGGCAGGGTGGGCATCGGGCCGGGTTGAATTGCGCGATCTGTTCGACACACGCAGGCAGTGGGTGGAGGCGCGGGCAATGGAGGTCCGGGCGCGGGCGGAGTACTGGGTGGCGGTGGCGGAATTGTTGTTGTGCTGCGGGCTGGATGATCTGGACGCGGTGCAACGGTTGGAGACGACGGGAACGATGGACATGAACGGAGGAACGGGACGATGAAGCTCACGACTTTGGCTGGAATCCTGGCCTGTGGATTGTTGGGTGTGGGCGCCGGTTGGTGGCTGCGTGATCGAACGGGACATGGCGCGGTGGCGGGTGCTGAATCCGCCGCCGCCGGCCGGAAACTCCGCTTTTATCAATCGCCGATGCATCCGTGGATCACGTCGCCTGAACCGGGCAACTGCACCATCTGCGGCATGAAACTGGTCGCGGTGTACGAAGGCGAGGCGGGGGCTTCGTCGGATTCCTCCGTGATCAGCCTGGGGGAAGACCAGGTTCGTGTGATCGGGATCGCGACGTTGCCGGTGGAGGAACGGCCCCTGATCCGGACGCTGCGTTTCTCGGGGACGCTGGATGACGACGATTCGCGGCACCGGGTGTTGTCGGCGGTGGTGGAGGGCCGGGTGGAGAGCCTCAGTGTGCATCATCTGGGAGCCGAGGTGAGGGAAGGGGATGAGCTGGCGCAGGTTTACAGTCCGATGCTGTTGGCGGCGGCGCGGGAATATGTGGCCTTGGTACGGAGCGGCAGCGGGAAGGAATTGCTGGAGCCGACGGCGCTCCGGTTGCGTCAGATGGGGATGTCCGAGGGCCAGGTGACGGCGTTGCCGGAGAGTTTGAAGGAGGGGCAACGGATCCTGCCGTGGCTTTCGCCGATGAGCGGGACGGTGGTGGGACGGAAGGTCTATGCGGGGCAATGGCTCATGGAGGGTGAACCCATGTTCGAGATCGCGGACTTCGACGTGATGTGGTTGCAGTTTGAAGCCTATGAACGGGATCTGGCTTGGTTGAAGACCGGGCAGGAAGTCCGGGTGACCACGCCGTCCGTTCCCGGCCAGGTCTTCACCAACCGCATCGCCTTCATCGATCCCAACCTCGACGCCATGACCCGCAGCGCACGGGTCCGGGTGGAGTTGCCGAATCCCGATCGGGGCGACGGTCTCGGTCGGGTGTTCCGGCATCGGTTGTATGCCGAGGCGCGGGTGCGGGTGGAAACCGGACCGGTCCGCACCGTGCCGCGTTCCGCCGTGCTCAACCCGGGCGGTTCACCCGGCGTCTGGATCGAGCTGGGCGCGGGGTCGTATCGGCATCGACCGGTGCGCCTGGGTCGGTTGGGTGATGACGCGTGGGAGGTGGTGGAAGGGTTGGAGTTGGGAGAACGGGTCGTGGTGCAGGGGGGAGTGTTGTTGGATGCGCAATCGCAGATGCAGACCGGATTCACGACGGCCCCGGAGGCGGAGGTGTCGGAGGTGATGACGATCCCTGCGGAGACGTGGACGCCGGGGAATCCGGCGATGGAAGAGGCGGTGGTGGTTTGGGTGAGGACGGTGACGCCGGTGCTGGAGGCGTTGGCTTCGGACGACCTGGCGGGATTCAATCGCGGACGTGCGGCGTGGGTGGCGGCATTGGAACCGTTGCGGGGACCGGGCGGGCCACCGGAATCGTGGCTCAAGGATCTGCCGATGGCGCGCGACCTGCCGGCGGCGCGGAAATCCGTGCATGAGGCACTGGTGAAATGGACGCCGTGGGTCAGTGCGTTCCGGCACGGTCGTGAGGAGTTGAAGGAGTTGTTCCTGTATCGATGTCCGATGACATCGCAGGCGTTCCCGGGTGCGCCGCGGGAGGCGACGTGGTGGCAGTGGGGCAAGTCGGTGCGCAATCCGTGGTTCGGCAAGGACATGCTGGAATGCGGGGTGGAGGTCCCATGATCCGCCACATCATCGAGAGCTCGTTGAGGCACCGGTTCCTCGTGTTGTGCGTGGCGTTCATCGTCGCCGCCTGGGGTGTCCGGGCATTGAAGGACACACCGGTCGACGCCATCCCGGACCTGTCGGAGAACCAGGTGTTGGTGTATGCGGACTGGATGGGGCGGAGTCCGCGCGAGGTGGAGGATCAGGTGACCTATCCGCTGAGTGTGAACCTCCAGGGATTGCGCGGGGTGCAGGCGGTGCGGGCGATCTCGATGTTTGGATTCTCGCTGGTGACGGTGGTGTTCGAGGATGACATCCCGGGATTGGAGGCGCGGCAGCGGGTGTCCGAGCGGTTGGGTTTGTTGGCGGCGCAATTGCCGTCGGGTGTGGTGCCGTTGTTGGGCCCGGACGCGACCGGTCTGGGTTGGATCTACCAGTATTGGCTGGATGTGGATCCGGAGGTGGCGGGTGCGCCGACGGATCTGGGCCGGTTGCGGGCGGTGCAGGACTATTTCCTGCGGTATCAATTGCAGTCCGTGCCCGGGGTGGCCGAGGTGGCGTCGCTGGGCGGATTCGTGAAGCAGTATTCGGTGGAAGTGGATCCATTGCGATTGCGGGCGACGGGCCTGGGATTGGGGCGTGTGGTGGAGGCGGTGACGTCGAGCCATGTCAACGTGGGCGGGAAGGCGGTGGAAGAGAACGGGATGGAATTCGTGGTGCGCGGCGTGGGCCTGATCGAGAGCGCGGCGGACCTGGAAGAGATCGTGTTGATGGAGACCAACGGGGTGCCGGTGCGGATCCGGGATGTGGCGCACGTGGAGATCAACGGTGAGTTCCGGCGAGGGGCCTTGGATGTGGACGGGCGCGAGGTGGTGGGAGGGGTGGTGGTGATGCGGACGGGGGAGAATGCGAAGGCGGTGATCGAGCGGGTGAAGGCACGGTTGGAATCGATCCGGACCAGCCTGCCGCCCGGGGTGACGGTGAAGTCGTTCTATGACCGGAGCGAACTGATTGATCGGACGCTGGACACGTTGCGGTTGGCGTTGGTGGAGGAAGTGGTGTTGGTGACGCTGGCGCACATCCTGTTCCTGTTCCATTTCCGGAGCATCCTGATCGTCACGCTGCCGTTGCCGGCGAGCATCCTGATCTCGTTCCTGCTGATGCAGGGATTTGGGATCAGCTCGAATGTGATGTCGTTGTCGGGCATTGCGATTGCGATCGGGGTGTTGGTGGATGCGGGAATCGTGATGACGGAGAATGTGATCCGGCATTGCGAGGAGGCGGAGCGGAGGAAGGGAAGTCGGTTGGATGCAGCGGAGACGATGGCGTGCGTGCGGGAGGCGGCGTTGCAGGTGGGACGACCGATCTTCTTCGCGATGGCGATCATCGTCCTGGCATTTGTGCCGGTGTTCGCGTTGGTGGGACGCGAGGGCAAGCTGTTCCATCCGCTGGCCTATACGAAGACGTTCGCCTGCCTGGCGGCGACGTTGCTGGCGGTGACGGTGGTGCCGGTGCTGTGTTCGTTCCTCGTGCGGGGCCCGT
>CAZDYB010000065.1:6980-13301 GCA_964509045.1 uncultured Akkermansia sp. | reverse complement strand
ACGAAGGCATTGCGGAAGAAGATCCAGCCGAGACGACCGATCCTACTGCATGGATCCGGTCTGGATCCCCGCATCGCCCGTTTCCCCTGCTGCGACGACCTTCAAGCTCGGGTTTCACCCCATGGCCGGGTGTATCTTCGCCATGCAGATTCCGGATAGCTGACAGGACTCATCGTCGTGTCCGCGCCATCCCTATGTTCAAATCCTTCAAGCGTGTCGCTGCACCCCTCCTGATCATCACGTTCCTGAGCCTCGTCGGACTCGGCTGCCGAACGGCCAATGGCTTCGGTCAGGATATGGAGAAGGCAGGGGAATCCATTCAGGACGGCACCAGATAATCCCGTTGGTCCGGCCGGAGAGTGGGTCGACCACTGACGGCCAGCCTGGTCCCTTGCTCGGGTGGACCGGCGGATTGCCCCGGCAGGATCAGGGACCGTGTCCACTTCAGCGCTTCAATTCCTGCATGAACGCCATGGCTCCCGGCGTGCACCCTGATCTGGTTTCACCCCATGGATCGCCGCCGTCCGTTTCACTTAGTTTAAGGATGCTGCGAGGGGTGGTCCCACTGCCTCGGACACAGTTCACATCCATGAAATCTCCCCACTCCCTGATCTTCTCACTCGCCGCTGCATCATTGCTCCTCAGCAGCACCGTAGGTCTCGCGTCCGAGACCGACAACCGGATCGAGTCCGCCGCCCGCCGATCCTATGTCTTCAAGACCTATCTCAAGAACGAATCCATCCGGACCGATTCCCGGGACGGTGTGGTGACCCTGAGCGGATCGGTTGCCGAGGCCTCGCACCGGGCACTGGCTGAAAGCACCGTGGAAAGCCTTCCGGGCGTAACCCGTGTCGACAATCAACTCACCATCCAGAAGGAAAGCCCCGCCGAACATTCCGACGGCTGGCTCGCCACCAAGGTGAAGGGCACCCTGCTCTTCCATCGGAACGTCCGTGGCACCAAGACCAGCGTGGAGGTCATGGACGGCGTCGTCATCCTGACCGGCGAGGCCTTGAACCTTGCCCAGAAGGATCTGACCTCCGAGTACGCCAGTGATGTGGAAGGCGTCAAAAAGGTCGTCAACCAGATGACGGTCTCCCGCACTCCGGAGCTGTCCGACACCATGCCCAGCGAGGAGATCGATGACGCGTCCATCACCGCCCAGGTCAGGATGTCCCTGATGTCCCGCCGCTCCACCAGCGCCCTGAAGACCCAGGTATCGACCAGCAACGGCGTGGTCACGGTGGGTGGCATCGCCAGGAATGCCGCCGAGAAGAGCCTGGTCACCAAAGTCGTCACCGACATCCATGGCGTGGTCAGTGTCATCAACAACATGACCGTCGCCCCGCCGGTCGCCACCCACTGAACCAACCCACCCACCCACCTGGGTTCGACTCCTCCAGGGGTCGGACCCGATCCCACCCTTCGAATCCGAACCAAAGAAACTCCATGCTCTATACCATCGCCGTCGTCCTCGTCATCCTGTGGCTGCTCGGACTCGTCAGCAGCAATACCATGGGTGGCTTCATCCACATCCTGCTGGTTGTTGCCGTGGTCATGATCCTAATCAACCTCATCTCCGGGCGCCGTCGCCCATGAACCCCGATCCAGGCCCGGCCTCCACTCGAAACCAATCTCCCGACCTTTCACCCCTATGAACAAAGCCTTCTCCCTGGCCCTGCTGGTCGGCGGCGTGGTCCTCATGATCCTCGGCATCACCGCCATGGACTCCTTCAGCTCGGACGTCTCCCGCTTCTTCACCGGGTCACCGACCGACAAGGCCATGTGGCTTCTCATCGGCGGTCTTGTGGCAGCCGTTGCCGGACTGACCATGACGCTCCGCAGCCCACGGTGAGGCCAGTGGGATCGCCCGCTCGTGAGAGATTCACAGGCCCGGCATCGAGTGACCAATCGGCGGGCCTCTTCACGGGTTGCCGGACTCAAGTCCCCAACTCTCTCTCCCCATCTCCGCCCCTCCGCGCGGGACCTCTGCCGCACAGACACGGCTGAACCCGGCGTCGCCCCCGTTCACCCGCACGATGTCGTCGGATCCACTCAACCGCTTCCAGGCGGATCGTGCCTTCTTTGGGCTTGGCCCGGATCAGCACATCCCTCCAGCCTCCCGGCACAACTCCCCGCCGTCATGCATCGCCTCCGATTCCTTCGCGCCCGGTTTTCCTTCGCCCTGTCCTTCCTGGGCATCCTGGCCCTTCTCAGCGGTTGCACCTCCGCACCCGATGGCGGGTCACCCGGCACCGCCGGGGACGGGCACTACGTCGTGGGTCCCGAGTATCGGATTGATCCTGACCTCACCGATCTCGGCAAACCCAAGGGACGTCAGTTCGAATTCAAGATGCCATTGGCCGACAGCCGGATCTTCAAGGGCGACGATCCGACCCTGGAACCGCAGAGGAAGGCCGTCCGGACCGAACGTCGGATCTGGGTCTATGTCCCGGCCGGTTACCGCGACGGAACCCCGGCGCCGGTGTTGGTGATCCACGACGGGCCCGGCCAGTTGAGCCTGGTGCGCAACGCCCTCGACAACCTGACCGTGTCCACTGATCCCGCGCGACGACTGCCCCCGTTCATTGCCATCGCGGTGGAGAACGGCGGCAATGACGGCAAGAACAGCCAGCGCGGGCTCGAATACGACACCCTGTCGGATCGCCTCGCCCGCTTCATCAATGACGAGGTGTTCCCCGCCGTGCTCAACCATCCCGACATCCGCGCCGCCTATCCCAAACTGCGCATCACCACAAACCCCTGGGGGCGCGCCGTCATGGGATGCAGCTCCGGCGGTGCGGCGGCCATGACCATGGGTTGGTTCCGACCCGACCTGTTCCGTCGTCTGGTCGCCTACTCGGGGACATTCGTCGACCAACAGGACGACGATGCCCCGGAGGAAGCCCGGTTTCCGTTGGGCGCCTGGGAATATCATTCCAGCATGAAGTTGATCGAAGCCGGTGAACGAAAGCCGCTGCGGATCTTCACCCACGTCTCGGAAAACGATCTCCGGGCCCGCGATGCCGAAGAGACCTATCACAACTGGGTGATGGCCGGGCATCGGACCGCCGCTGCCCTGACCGCCAAGGGTTATTCCCATCGGTACGTCTTCAGCAAGGCGACCGGTCACTGCGACAAGCGGGTGTTTGAACACACCCTTGCCGACACCCTGGTCTGGCTCTGGCAGGGTTATCGGGACTGATCGGGACTGATCCGCGCCAGGCCTGCCCCGCGGCGCGGCACTTGCATCAACTTCCTGTTGCAGGTGCAACAGGAAGTTGATGTCGACACATCCATCTCCGGCGCCCATCTGAAGACTTCAAGGGGTGATCCGGGATCCGTCCCACGCCGAAATGCCTTCGCACCCCGGCACGCCTTCCCGTTACCCTTCGCCATCCATGAAAGGGTTTTCCGCAGTCCTCGCCTTTGCCCTGTCGGCTTCCTGCCTCCTGCTTCGCGCCGAACCGGTCGCCCTGTTCGACGGCTCGACGTTCACCGGTTGGGAAGGCAACACCAACTCGGTGTGGCGCATCCGCGATGGCGTCCTCGTCGGTGGTTCGCTCGATGGCAATCCCCGCAACGAGTTCCTCGCCACCACCCGCACCTATCCCAACTTCAAACTCCAACTCGAGTACCGCCTCGTCGGCACCCAGGGCTTCATCAATGGCGGCGTTCAGTTCCGCAGCCGTCGCATCGCCAATCCCCCCAACGAAATGTCCGGGTTCCAGGCCGACATCGGCGCCGGCTACTCGGGCAGTCTCTATGACGAATCGCGACGCAATCGCATGCTCGTCACCGCTGATCCCCGGCTCATTGCCCGCATTGAAAAGCCCGGCGACTGGAATCGGTATGAGATCACCGCCGTCGGACGCCAGGTCACCCTGACCCTCAACGGACACACCACCGCGCTGTGGCTGGAATCCGATCCCAACATCGACACCAACGGCGTCATCGCCCTCCAGATCCATGGCGACTGCAAGGCCGAGATCGCCTTCCGCAACCTGCGGATCGAGGAACTCAGCGTCCCCCCCATCCCGACCCAGGCCGAGATCCTCAGCCGGTTCGGCGACGGTCAACCCCAGGTCCCGCTTCCTCCCTTTCCCGATTCCCGGTTCGCCCTGGCCACCAACGAAGTCGTCGTGTTCGTCGGCCAGGAGAATCTCGTGCGCGATCACAAGGCCGGGGAGATCGAGGCGCATCTGCTCCGGATCCACGCCGCGCGCCAACCCCGTTTCCGCTCCATGGCCTGGGAAGCCGACACCGTCTACGAACAATGGCGTGACCTGAATTTTGGCGACTGGACTCCCCAACTTGAACGGGCCGGTGCCACCCTCGTCATCGCCCAGTTCGGCCAACTTGAATCCCTCGACGGCACCGCCCGCCTCCCGGAATTCATCGCCGCCTATCATCGTCTGCTTGACGCCTTCGCCCTGCGCACCCGCCGCCTGGTCCTGCTCCCGCCCATGCCCTTCGAACGACCGCTCGCGCCCAACGCCCCCGATCTGACCCAGCGCAATGCCGATGTCGCCGCCTATGCCGCAGCGATCCGCGATCTGGCCCGGCAACGCGGCGCCGTGTTTGTCGAACTCGCTGAACCACTCGCCCAACGTCCGCCCAGCGCCCCGCGTCTCACCGACAACGGCATGCACCTCAATCCGCACGGCCTCCGCACCGTCGCTGGAATCATCGCCAGCCAATTGGGCAACGGTTCAACCGTCACACCGCCTTCACCCGATCTCCTCGCCGCCATCGTTGAGAAGAACCGGCTCTGGTACGATTGCTGGCGCCCGGCCAACTGGTCGTTCGTCTATGGCGACCGTGTCTCCCAGAAGTTCGCCAAGGGTTCGGGTGACGAACCTTCCCTCAAGGAAGCCTTCGAACGTCATCGTCCACTCATCGCCGCCGCCGATTCCCGCATCCACGACCTTGCCCTCGGCCGCTCCGTGGTCCAACCCACGTCAGCCACTCCCGCCACGCCCCAATCCGTCGACGCCTCCGCCCTGTCCCCGGAAGAACAGTTCGCCACCTTCACCCCGGCCGACGGCTATCAGGTCAACCTCTTTGCCTCCGAACGCGAAGGCGTCGTGAAACCCACCCAGATCGCCTGGGACGAATCCGGTCGCCTGCTCGTCGCCTGTTCCCCCACCTATCCCCAGACCCGCGCCAGTGCACCTCCGGCCGACTACATCCTGATGTTGCACGACACCGATGGGGATGGCCGGGCCGACCGTTGGGTCCGTTTCGCCGAGGGCCTGACCATGGTGCAGGGCGTGGAACCGTTCGATGGCGGGGTGTTGGTCTGCGACTTCGACCAGATCCTTCACCTCAAGGACACCGATGGCGATGGCAAGGCCGACTCGCGTCGGGTGCTGTTCTCCGGGTTCGGCATCGGCGACACCCATCAACTGGTGAACTCGATCTCGCATGGTCCCGACGGCAGCCTGTGGTTCACCCAGGGACTTCACGCCATGTCCCGGGTGGAAACGCCCTGGGGCATTGCACGGCTCGACCGCGCCGCCGTGTGGCGACTCCGCCCGCGCACCCTCCGACTCGAAGGCTTCTTCGGCGGCGGAATGGCCGGTGCCAATTGCTGGGGCGTCGCCATCGATGATCACGGTCAGGTGTTTCACAAGTCCGGCGACCGGCCCCACGGATACTGGACCGTCCCCGGCATGGTGCGCGGCGCCAGCCCGCTCGGCAGCGGTTCCACCACCTCCGCCGATGCCTCCTACGCCCTCACCCCGGATCAATACCATCCCATCGGCGCCCTGTTCGACACCTCGCCCAAGACCACCTCCATCGACATCATCGGAACCCGCGCCCTTCCGGACGAACTCCAGGGCTGCGCCTTGATCGGCGGTTACATGGGGGCTGTTGTTGAAGTCCACCGGCTCGCCGATGCCGGTGCCGGATTCAAGTCCTCCCAACTTCCCCGCCTGCTCAAGTCCTCCAACAACGCCTTCCGACCCGTCGACGTCAGCGTCGGACCCGATGGCGCGATCTACATCGCCGACTGGTTCAACCCGGTCATCGGGCATTATCAGGACAGTTATGCCGATCCGAAGCGCGACCGATCCCACGGGCGCATCTGGCGTCTGACTGCAAAGGGAAAGGAACCGGTCCGCCAACCCCATCTCGCCGCCATGAAGCCTGCGCAACTCCTGGAGCAACTGCGCTCGCCGGAACGTTGGACCCGGTACCAGGCCAAGCGACTTCTCTTCGATGCCCCCACTTCCGAAGTCCTCGCCGCCGCAGATTCATGGGCTGCGTCACTTCCCTCCAACACTCCCACCGACGAACAACTCCTGCTCGAACTCA
>CAZDYB010000065.1:0-6970 GCA_964509045.1 uncultured Akkermansia sp. | reverse complement strand
CACGAAACCCCCCGACCTGCCCTGCTCCAACGTCTCCTCGCCGCCCGCGATCCACGCGTCCGAGCCTATGCCGCCCGCGTGGCTGGTGCCTGGGCCGACCGTTTGCCGGATGCCCTCGCCCTCCTGCACGAGCGGGTTCGGGACCCCCACCCGCGCGTCCGACTCGAAGCCGTCGTCGCCGCCACCTATGTCCCCGATCCCCGGGCCATCGGTATTGTGACCCATGCGCTGGAACTGCCGCGCGATCCCTTCCTCGACTACGCCATCCGCCAGGCTGCACGAGCCCTCCAACCCCGCTGGCAACCCGAACTCGTCGCCAACCGACTCCCGTCGTCCCTCGGCGAGCCCCAACTCCAGTACCTCCGCGCCCTCGCCGGACCGCCCACCGAAACCCGGCATCCCGGCCTCGCAACCTATGAACTGGCCTGCCTCCCGTGTCATCAACCCGAAGGCAGGGGACTCACCGGCCTCTATCCCCCGCTCGCCAACAGCGAATGGGTCCGTGGCAATCCCGATGACCTGATCCGGATCGTCCTCCACGGATTGACCGGCCCCATCCAGGTCGCCGGCGCCGAGTATGGCGGCCCCGATGCCATCCCCATGCCTGGCCTGGCCGGGATGGCGGATCAGGACATAGCCGATGTCCTGACCTATATCCGGCAGGCATTCGGTTCGGGTGCCCCCGCCGTGCCGGTGGAAGCAGTCTCCCGGATCCGGACCGCCACTGCCGCCCGCACCGATCCCTGGACCGCCGTTGAACTCGGACTGCGCACCAGGCCTTGATCCAGGGATTCGACGGCCGGATGGATCCAGCCACCAAGCCACCAACCCCACCCATCATCGACCTTGCCACGTCGGCACCGCGGGGGAGACTCTTTCCAGGCGCCGGTTTCCCGGCCATTTCGCATGACTGGATCCGAATCCCGCGCAGAACCCGGCAGCAATCCGCTGACCCGTTTTCCCACGCCTGCCTGCAACGACGACTGCCCGCGCACCCTTTCCATCGTCATGCCGGTCTACAACGAGGAACAGACCGTCGACCAGATCATCGAACTCGTCCTCGCCCAATCCCCCGTCGCGGAACTCATCATCGTCGAGGATTGCTCCAGGGACCGCACCTGGGACCGGCTCCAGGCCTGGCCTTCCCGTGATCCCCGTGTCCGTCTCTTCCGACACCCCGTCAATCGCGGCAAGGGCGCCGCCCTCCGCACCGGTCTCGCCGAGACCTCGTTCCCCTACGTCCTCATCCAGGACGCCGATCTCGAATACGATCCCACCGAGTATCACATCCTCCTCGCACCCCTCCTCCAGGAAAAGGCGGATGTCGTCTACGGATCCCGCTTCGCCGGCGGTTCCCATCGCGTCCTCTATTACTGGCATGCCGTCGGCAACCGCTTCCTCACCACCCTTTCCAACATGTGCACCAACATCGGTCTCACCGACATGGAGACCTGTTACAAGATGTTCCGGCGCGAGGTCCTCGCCCGGATCCGCATCGAGGAGGACCGCTTCGGTTTCGAACCCGAGATCACCGCCAAGATCGCCAAACTCAACGTCCGCATCTTCGAAGTCCCCATCAGCTACTACGGCCGCACCTATGCCGAAGGCAAGAAGATCGGCTGGCGTGACGGCTTCAGCGCCATCCGCTGCATCCTCAAATACAGCCTCCTCCGCTGATGCCCGATCCTTCCTCCAGCGCCGGGGTCAACGCCGCCGCCTCCACCCCTGACTTCGAGTTCGCCGCCCTCGCCGAAGCGCGCAACTATCGCGAGGCCCTCGTCCAGGAATTTGCCCCGCACCTCGTCGGCAAGGTCCTCGAAGTCGGCGCCGGCATCGGCCAGATGACCCGCGCCTTCCAAAAGGTCATCTCCATCCGCTCCATCACCGCCCTCGAGCCCGACCCCCGTTTCCACGCCGCCTTCCGTCGCGACAACCCTCGCATCCCTCTCGTCCCCGGCATCGTCTCCGACCTCCCCGAACAGTCAGGCTGGGACGCCATCGTCAGCATCAACGTCCTCGAACACATCGAACACGATCTCGACCAACTCACCGCCTGGGCCGGACTGCTCCGCGAACGCAAGGGCGTCGCCTGCCTGTTTGTTCCCGCCCGCCCCGAGATCTACGCCCCCATCGACCGCGATTTCGGTCACTTCCGCCGTTACACCGCCTCCGAACTCCGCTCCAAACTCGTCACCGCCGGCTTCCACATCGAACGTCTCTCCTACTTCAACTCCGTCGGTTACCTCGCCTGGTGGATGAGCTTCAAGATCCTCAAGCAACGTTCCTTCGGCATCCGCTCCGTCCGCCTCTACGACCGCTTCATCTTTCCCGCCGTCCACTGGTCCGAATCCCACCTCTGCCGCCCCCCCATCGGGCAAAGCCTCCTCGCCGTCGCCCGCATCCCCTGACCCCAGCCGCGGCAGCACTCCCGACCCGTCGATCGGTTCCTCCCCTCAGCGACCCTCACGATTCCCGGGCATCCCGCCACACCGCTGAAACCACGCGCCGCCGTCGCGCGTCACCCTGCGCATGGTCGTCGGTCCACTTCGCATTCCCCGCTCCTTCCCGCGTCTCGTTCTCGTCCTCGCCCTCGTGTCCCCTTCCGTCGTCCCGCTCGTCGCCCAGGACGACCCCGCCCGTCCACCGGGCCAGCGGCCCCGACGCGGCGATCGCGGTGGCGGCCTGGCCCAACGGTTCGATCAACTCGACAAGGACAAGGACGGAAAGGTCACCCGCGATGAACTCGACAATCCCAGCATCTTCCTCTGGCTCGATCGCGATGCCGATGGCGTCATCACCCGCCGCGAAGCCAGCGAGGTGATCACCGAACTCGGCGCCAATCGCCGCTGGGCCCGACCCGATCCCGCCGCCAAACCCGTCTCCCCCACCGAACCCCCGCGCGAAGCCCCAACCCCCGTCCCACCCGCCGCCGTCGGTGTCGGCAGACGTCTCCCCGACCTCACGGCACCCGACCTCGACGGGCGCTCGGTCCAGCTCGGTTCAAAACCCGCCGGCAAGGCCCGCGTCCTCGTCGTCACCTCCTCCACCTGCCCGGTCAGCCGCAAGTACGCGCCCCTGGTCGGTCGCCTTCACCAGGAATGGAGCTCGCGCGGTGTCGAGTTCATCCAGATCGCCCCCCTGGATTCCGACACCGCCGATTCCCTCCGCGCCCTCGCCACGAACGCCAGGTGGTCCGGGCCCGTCCTACAGGATCCAAACGGTCTCCTCACCTCCGCCCTCTCCCTCCGCACCACCACCGAAGTCATCGTTGCCGATGCCGCCAACACCGTCGTCTATCGCGGCGCCATCGATGACCAATACGGCCTGGGATACTCCCGATCCGAAGCCCGGGTACATCCGTTGCGCGACACCCTCGAAGCCCTGGTTGCCGGCCAAACCCCCGCCTGGTCCGCCACCACCGCACCCGGCTGCGTCCTCGAAACCCCGTCCAACCAACCCGTCGCCTCCGCCAAACCCGACGCACCCGTCACCTGGCACGGTCGCGTCTCCCGGATCTTCCAACTGCATTGCAACGAATGCCATCACGCCGGCGGCCCCGGTCCGTTCTCCCTGGACAACCTTCCCGATGTCCTCAGCCATGCCGGCATGATCCGACGCCAGGTCGAACGTGGCGCCATGCCTCCCTGGTTCGCCACGCCCCCCGAAGACGGTTCCCATTCACCCTTCATCAACGACCGCAGCCTGCCCGCCGCCGACCGATCCGATCTCCTCTCCTGGCTGAATGGAGACCGGGCTCCCGGTGACGTCGCCCTGGCACCCCTGCCCCGCACCTATCCCACCGAATGGCAGATCGGCACTCCCGATGTCATCTACACCCTGCCCAAACCCGTCGAGATCCCCGCCGACGGAGTCATGCCCTATCAGAACATCTTCGTGGAAACCGGCCTCACCAACGAACGCTGGGTCAGCGCCATCGAAATCCAACCCACCGCCCGCCCCGCCGTTCATCATGTGCTCGTCTTCGCCCTCCCTCCGGGCGAACGCCGCGGCCGGCGCGGTGATGATTCCAGCAGCGAGGAAGTCGGCTTCTTCGCCGCCTATGTCCCCGGCAACACCTACCGCATCTTTCCCAAGGACTTCGCCAAACCCATCCCGGCCGGTGCCACCCTCCGATTCCAGATCCACTACACCCCGTTCGGCACCGCCACCAATGACCAACTCCGCATGGGCATGGTCTTCTCCCCCACCCCACCCCGCTACCGCGTCCACGTCGCTCAATTGGCCAATCCCGGCATCCAGATTCCACCCGGCGCCGCCCATCATCCCGAACACGCCTCCCTGCCCGTCCCCCGCGACGCCCGCATCCTCTCCCTCATGCCCCACATGCACGTCCGCGGTTCCGCGTTCCGTTACGAAATGGTCGCGCCCGACGGCACCTCACAAACCCTCCTGGACATCCCACACTACGACTTCAACTGGCAGTTGAGCTATCGGTATGCCGATCCCCTGCCCGCTCCCGCCGGCAGTCGTCTCCGCGCCACCGCCTGGTACGACAACAGTCCGGGCAACCCGGCCAACCCCGATCCCACCCGCACCGTCAAATGGGGACCCCAGACCTACGACGAAATGATGCTCGGCTACCTGGAATACTACCTACCCGACCAGATCGCCCGGCAACCCTGATCCGGGAAGGTGAGTTCAGTGTGGAGCCGCAGATTTTCGCAGATTGCGCAGATCACAAGGAACCCGGTAAGGGGGAGGCATCCATCCGTGGGGAATCCAGCCCACCCAACCTCCGCTTCATCTGTGTAATCTGCGTGGTCTGCGGCCAACCCAACTTCGATTCCCGGCCTCAATCGGTGGCTTCCGCCTCGGCAAACCCCGGCATCGATCTCAGTACCGGTTCCAGTCCCGCATAGAGATTCTCCGCCAACCGATCCCGCCCTTCCTGGGTGAAGTGCACCAGATCGATGTACATCGAATGCTCCCCATCAAGCCCATCCGAGATGTCGACGTAGTGCACATGATCCCATTCCTCCGCCAGTGACTCGATCAATGCGTTGTGGATCCGGGTCGCCTGGATGGAAAACATGACGGCGGGAAATCCACCCCGGTAAAATTCGATCACCGCGTCGGCACTGCGCGTGTTCACCGCCATGTTGAACCCCGCCAACACCAACGGCAGCCTTCGCTCCGCCGCCTTCGCAATCAACTTTCCGTACAGGTCCGCATAACGCGATTCACGTGCCCCGGCCGTCATCCGGGCCACCTGTTCAGGGGTCAGATGCGGCTGGAATGCCCTCTCCCGGTGCAGCCTCAGCCGGACCCGATACTCAATCTCCGCCACCAACACGGACGGCCTTGATTCACGGCGCGGAGCATTCTCCCGCAAGCTCACCGGTGCTCCGCGGAGGAACTTGTACCCGTTGTACCCATGGTACGAGATCAGCAGGTCCGGCTCGAGCGGCAGGACATCCTCTTCCAGGCGCACCAGGCCATCCTCCAGGGTGTACGCTGCCACCCCCGCATTGATCACTTCCACCGGCGGCGCACCCGGCATCCGTTCCCGGATCAATTCCTGCAACACCTCAGGCCACGGCCGATCCTCCGGTCCCAGGGTCACCCCCATCGTCGTGGATTCACCCAACGCCACGATCCGGAACCCGTCCCCCTTCGCCCGGGCGATCTCCGGCCCCCGGAATCCCAGCGAGTTCACCTCGATCCGACTGTCCGCAAAGGTCATCGATGTGCCCGGCTTCAACCGGAACGGCAGTCGCCCCTTCGGATCCGCCATCTTCACCTCCCGGAACAAACCCTCCCAGTCCCGCACAAAACCCCTCCACCAGTTCCGGAACAACATCGGATTTCCCCGCGCCACCTCATACGAGAACGCCCGTTCCCGTTTCGGCACCGTCATCGGATCCGGCTGCCGGCGCATCAACCACTCACCCGCCGGCCAGACCAACAACATCACCAGCAACAGCGTGTGGATCACGTTCCGATACACCACCCCGGCGTGCAGCCGCCACGCCGATACCAACGCCAACACCAATCCGCCCGCCCCGGACCAGAACAACCCCGCCAGATTCAGATGATGCGCAAAGACCATCAGCGCCAATGCCCCCGTCCCGATCAATCCTGTCGTCAGCGCTCGAAACATCAGGCCCACCGGTCGCAATGACCCAACTCCTTCCGGGGATGGCTTCATGCCCCAGCCTACCCACGTCCTCCCCTGTTCCCCAACCCTGAATTCCCTCACTCATCCGGAGCGTTGGGTTGCACCCGCCGTCCCATCCCCATCCCGATGCTCCTCCATCGTGGAGTTTCTCCTTGTCTTTCGTTCCGCCTGTCCCGTTATCAGCACCCGTGGTTGTCCTCACGGCACACGCCCCGTCTCCATCCCTTCTCCATCGGTTGTACGGCCTCTTGCAGGCCGTCTGCATCCTGTTCCTGCTCCCCGCCCTCACCTCCGCCCGCGCCGATGCCTGGGCCGACATCCAGGCCCGCGGTGTCCTTCGTTGGGGCGACGATGCCGAGGGTGGTGCCCCCTACATTTTCCATCCGGACAACAACAGCGAACGCTTGATCGGGTTCGAGGTCGAGTTCGCCGCCGATCTGGCCCGTCGCCTCGGCGTGCGGGACGAGTTCGTCCAGAACAACTGGGACATGCTCCTCCCCGCCCTTCGCCAGGGCGGCAACTTCGACATCGTCATCGCCGGGCTCGAACGGACCCCCGAGAACCTCGGCAAGGCCGACATGTCCCGTCCCTATTTCGCCTTCGGCCAGCAACTGGTCTGTCGGGTCACCGATCCCGACATCCAATCCCTCGACGCCCTTCGAGGCCGCCCCATCGGTGTCCTCTCCGCCACCGCATCCCATCGCCTCCTCGAAAAGCTCGGCGGCTTCGACATCCGGATCTACCAGGACAACGTGAACTACTTCCGCGACCTGGAGGTGGGACGCATCGATGCCGTCCTCGCCGACAGCCCCATCGCCCAGGTCAATCTCA
>CAZDYB010000064.1:6317-13336 GCA_964509045.1 uncultured Akkermansia sp. | reverse complement strand
ATCGGTCGCCGAGCTCCCTCAGCCCTGGGCTGAATTCCGGGTCCCCGTTGGGGACGCCTGCAGGGGCGGGGATTGATTGGAGTCTCGTGACCTCGACTGCCACGGGCTGGAAACGGCCCGGCGTGGGTCAGCCTTCGTCGGCGGCGTCGAAGAAGCCGATGAACATTTCATCCCAGGACTGGAGGCCGAAGGTGACCTGGCGGGTGGGATCGGGATTGGCGGGGTTGTCGGAGGAATTGTCAAAGGCGCCGGTGACCAGGAGCCAGGCACCTGCGGGAACGCGGAGGGGTTCGGCGAGGCGATAGGTCATCTGCCATTTGAAGTCGTAGCGTGGCACATGCAACAGGGTTTGGCGTCGGCCATTCGGGAAGAGGATTTCATACTTCATCCATTTGCCCCGGACATGCATGTGTGGGGACAGGCTGTACAGGGTGGCGGGACGTTCAAAGGCGTAGGTGGCATAGTGCTGGGCCTCGGGATCGCCGGGGGCGATCCGCAGACGGAAATCGACGGCCTGGCGGGTCTCTGCGTTGCGGGGTTGGGGGCCGTCGCGGAGGTAGAGTGCGACCTCGGTCTGATCGGTCTGGGGAGATCCGCTGGTGGTGTAATGCATTTCCAGCAGGAAGGTGGCACCGGCGGGAATGCGTTTGCCGACGCCGTCGGGGTAGGTGGCGGGAGTGGAACCGGGCGCCCAACCGAAGATGTGAACGCCGTTGCCGGTGCCGTCATCGGGACAATCGGGCCACTGCGCGTAGAGGATGGCGTGATGGACGACGCGCTGGTTGCCGGGTCGGATGTCGACGCCGGAGAGCCAGATCTCATTGGTGGCGGGATTGGGCACCGGGATCTTGCGATATTCGAGGACGCCTGTGGCCGGGGCTTCCTCTGGCCTGGGCAGACGGGTGAGGAGATCGGGTTTGCCGAGTTGCCACTCCGACCTGGGCGGAAGGGGTGCGGTCAACGGATCCGACCCTTCGCCACGGGGTGAACCGGAGGCGATCCAACGGAACAGGGCCTGGCTGTCGTCGCGACTGAGTTGGTGGGCATTGGCGAAACGACCGACATTGGGATCGGCGTCGTAGGGGGGCATCCGACGGGAGAGGAGGACTTCCTCGATCATGCGGGCGTAGTTGCGGACGCGGCCATGGCTGTCCATGGGCCAGGGGCCGATGCCGCCGTCCCGATGACAATCGACGCAGTTGCGGAGGAGGATGGGAGTGATGACGGCGGGGTAATCGGGGGAGGTGGCGGCTTCGGCGGGGGCGGAGAAGGTGAGACGACAACCGCGGGCGGGGGTGCGTGAGGTGGCGATGGGTTGCCCGGCGAGGAACTGGTCGAGGGCGTTTTCGAGGAAACGGGTGCGGGGTTCGGCAAGTTCGGTGCCTTCGGTGAACTGATCGTCGATGGCGCCCTGATACACGATGCGATGGTCATCGAGTCCGATGACGACGACTTCGGCGGTACGTTCGATGCCGAGGGAGAGGGCGACGAGTTGGCGGGGATCCCGCAGGTAGGTGAACTCGCGGAGGCCCAGGTCCATGACTTCTTTGGCGGCATCACGGAGGGTGTCGTCCGGGTAGGTATTGATGATCCAGAAGTGGACGCCCTTGGCCCGGAACCGGTCAGAGAGGGCGTGGAGTTTCGGGGTGCTCTTGCGGGCGATGGGGCAACCGACCCCGGTGAAGAAGAGGACGACGGCCTTGCCCCTGGCGCGGTCGAGTTCGACGTGGGTGCCGTGGAGATCGAGCAGGGCGAAATTGGGGACGGGCCGCTGGGCCGAGTGGGCGGTGGACAGGATGGAAAGCAGGGCAAGGAACAGCGTGGCGATCCGGAAGGTGGCTGGGAAGGTCTTGGTGAACCGTGAATGCATGGTGCGAAATCCTTTGGGCATTCTTGCGGCAGATCGGGAAATCCGCCAGTCCGCCATTGTAGGGATGCGGTGTCGGTTCGAGGGCAACGGAAGCTTGGATCAATAGAGCCCGGCCTCGGACAGTTGACGGATGACCTCGCGGGTGCGGGCTGGGAAGTAGTGATGGAGGAGGCGATCCACCTCGGGTTCCCAGTGGTCATCGACGGTATACAGCTCGTAGGGGCCTTCGCGGTAGGGATGCACATCGCGCCGGTAATCTCCCCAGCGCGCGGACTCGGCGACCATGGCCGGGCGGAGTTCATCGGCGAGGCGTGCATAGCGTCGGGTGGTGGCCTCGGGGGCCAGTGCGCCACCGGGTTCGAGATGACGACGTGCGATCCGTGCGAAGGTCGAGCGGAAGGTGGGATTGCGTCGGAGCGCCTGGAACAGCCGGGTCGGGCTCTGGTCATCGTCGGCGGCGAGGATGTTGGCATCGACGGCTTCGAGGCTGCGTTCGCTGTCCCAGATGAGGAACTGGAAGGGTCCCTGGGGATGGATGCGCCGGCCGGCGTACCAATTGGAGTCGGCATCCCAATCGGAGGTGCCGCCATAGATCTGGACGAGCATGAAGGCGCAGAAGTTGTCGATGTCGACGAGTCGGGTGATTTCGGCGTAGGCGACGGGGTCATCGACACCGGCATTGGCGATGGCGAACAGTTGTTTCCAGACGAGATCGGAGCCGGAGAGGATCTTGCCGGCGTTGCGACTTTCGTAGTGTTCGGGGATGCCACCGAGGTGTTGTGAGAGGAAGGATTCGTCGGGGCGTTCACTGGCGTTGTAGATGCCCCAGTAGAGACCGTTGAGGTACAGGTGGAAGAAGCGACCGCGGGAGGACAACTGGCCGACGTCGCGGAAGGAGTCGCGCATGAACGGATCCCGGAGGAGATCGCCCTGGCGCCGTTCGGTACTGTTCCAATGGAGCCAACTGTTGTTGCAGCCGGCGCGCAGGATGAGGGTGCGGACCTGGTCCGGACCGTCCGGGCCGAAGAGCGGATGCCTGAGGTGGGAACTGCCGTAGCGGGGACGGAAATCGATGCGGAATGAGTGTTTGGGACTTTCCTCCGGGCGCCGGCTCCAGCCGCCCTGGACGCGGACACCGCAGCGGGCGAGGAAGCCTTGGTGGTCGGCCTGGGGAAGGAGTTCCAGACTTGCGGGCCGTTCCCATTCCGCACCGTTTTCCATCGGGTTCGAATAGATGCCCCGGGTGGGATCCAGGAGATCGGAAGGATCGAGGACCAGGGAGAGGGAAGGCAGGGCGGCGAGGGCGGGGACGAACCGTTTCTGGTAAGTGGGGGAAGTGGTGATGTCGGGATCGGTTTCGTAATCGGCGACGACGGGTGCGTCATTGTGGACGCCCCATTGGGTGGGCAGACCTGCGCCGTTCTGGGCGGCGACGTGATCCGGGAACAGGTAGGTGAGGGTGAGGGGGGCGGTGGAACGGAAATCCGGTTTGAAGGCGGCCACGCGCAGGGTGGCGGTGGTGCGGATGGGGATGGGTTGGGAGTACTGGAAACCGGAACCGGGACGGGGAACGGAACCATTGGTGGTGAACCAGAGGGTGGCGTCGGGGGTATCGGAGGACAGGGTCAGCTGGAAGGGTTCACGATGGAATCCGCGCGGGTGACTGGCGCGGACCTGGGCCACGTGCCCGATCATTTCGGACAGGTTGGGTTGGCCGGGCGTGGCCTGGGAGAAGAAGGCGTGTTTGCGAAGGCTTCGACCGGCCCGGCTGACTTCGCCCGGATTGAAGAACCGTGGGCGCAAGCCGAAGGAGACGTCGGGATCCATGGGCGGATACCTGGGCAGGTATTCGTCGACCACGGTCCGTGCATCGGGTTGGAGGAGCGCGAGGTATTCGCCCTTTCGGCTGAGCCGGAAGTTGGTGTGGAGTTCGCCGGTGGGATCGGTCCGGTTCTTGCCGGAGGTGAAGACCACGATGAATCCGCCGGGCGGGATCTCGCGATCCGGGAAGGTCCATTTGTTGGGCCGCCGATAATTGTCGGTGAGATGCCACCCCCCGAGGTTCTGGGTGTGGGCGAGGGGGTTGTGGATCTCGATCCAGCCGGGGAAATCGCCGTCGGCATCGGCCAGGGTGGAATGATCGACCGACATGATTTCGGACAGGACCAGTTCCGGGTTGCGGATGGAGCGGATGAGATCGTTTCTGAGCAGCGCGAGCAGGCCGACGAGGGCGACGGCGAGGATCCATGCGAACCGGTTGGGAGAGATCCGGAAGGCTGGGTTGCCGGGGCTGTGGGCCGGGTGGCCGGGACGCTTCATCCTTCGACCCCTTCGACGCCGGTGACGTACTTGGACATGCGGGTGACGCGGAACGGGAAGAAGTTGGTGATGCGCTCATCGATCCGATCGATTTCACCGGCGTACTTGAGTTCCATGACGGTGCTGTCGGGGAGGGTGGACCGGGCGAGGAACCGGTTGTGGTGCCGGTGGACCCGGTAGAACTCGAGGTGGGAATCGATGGTGATGCGGTAATGACCGTCGGCGGAGATGAAGTACTTGCGGTGATAGCGGTTGATGAGGGTGGGTTCGACCGTGGCGAGATCGAGTTGGAGGGAGGGAGGGAGGTTGGATTGGGTAAAGACGGCCTGGAGGGCCTGGATGCCGAAGCCGGGTTCGAGGCAGAAGGGTTGGAGCGGGAAGAACTCCTTGGTACCGACCATGCCGCGCTTGATCTTGAATTCGAGGATGGGTTTGGGGAGGGGGCCGAGCAGGGGTCCGTACCAACGGATGCGGAGTTTGGTGCGGTCGGCGATGCCCTGAAGGTTTTCGAAGTACGCGCCCAGCTGGGGTGAATCGAGGTAGATGTTGTTGACGTGGCGGGGTGCGTAGACTTCGGAGAAGAGGGCGGGGGAACGGCGGACCCAATGTTCGACCTCCCAGGTGGGGACCTCCTGGATGTGGTATTTCCGTTCGAAACGGTATCCGTTTTCGCCCGTTTCACTCATGGAAGGATCGGGGATCAGTTGCCGATGCCGCGGTCGTCGAGGAGTCGGACGCGGGTCTGGGCGTGGGTGGATCTGAAGTGTTGGAGGCAGGATTCGACCCGGGCGACGTCGTCGAAGGAGACCTGGAAGGAGGCTTCCAGTTGGTCATCGGATTCGTCGAAGCGCCGGAGTTTGACGGAGTTGGCGTGTTGTCGGAGGCCGGCGACGAGTTCGGTGAGGCCGACCGAACCGGAGCGGGGGGAGGACAGGGTGACGTAGAGGTTGGGGCCGGGATCGCGGCCGCGGATGAAGTGACCGAGGGCGAGGATGGCGGTGAGGACGGCGAAGGCGATGAGGGTGATGACGGTTTGGTTGGCGCCGAGGCCGAGGCCGATGGCGATGCAGATGAAGAGATAGCCGAGTTCCTCGGGTTCCTTGATGGCGGCGCGGAAGCGGATGATGGAGAGGGCGCCGACGAGGCCGAGGGAGAGGGCGAGGGAGGATTTGACGATGGTGATGATCAGCATGGTGGTCATGGAGAGCACCACGAAGTTGCGGCCGAAGAGGTCGCGATTGGAGAGGGCATGACCGAACCGGCTGTAGACCCGGCTGAGGAGGTGGGCGAGCAGTGCGGCGAGGAGGAAATTGAGAAGGAACAGCCCGTAATGGATCTCGGCGCTCTGGGCGGAGAAGAATTCGAGCAGGGATTCGTTCTTGTTCATGAAACGTCTGTGCCGTCGGACAAGGCTTCAGGGCGACCGTGTTGTCCGGCTTCGACCCCCGAAGGAACGTTGCCCGTGGCAACGCTGCAACGATACGGAAGGTGGCATTCAGGTTACAGCGGTATTCAGCGGGCGATGCCGCTTTGGTCGCCCTGTCAGCGGTCCCGGGGAATGAACTCGGCGACGAGGGGTCGGTGATCGCTGGCCACACCCCAGTCGGGCAGGGTCAAGACATAGGTTCCGGTACGTTCCCATTCCCGGGCCATGCCGCGGCTGACCAGGATGTAGTCGATGCGGCTGTAGGAATCCTCCTTGCCGAAGTGATGGGTCCAGGTGACGCGACGCGGATTCCAGTTCGGGTTTTGGGCGGGTGCGGAGTCTCCATTGCGTTCAGCGGGTCGGGAATCGATGAGGGCGCGCACACCGCGACCGGTGATGGTGCGCAGGGACGGGGTGTCGTGGGTGTCGTTGAAGTCGCCGCAGACGACGATGTTGGCGTCGGGATTGCGCTGGAGGACGGCATCGATCTTCTCGCGGAGGACCTGGGCTTCCTGGAGGCGGATGTCGGATTCATCCGCGACCGTCGAGGTGCGCTTGGATTTGAGGTGGGTGGTGAAGAGGGTGAAGCGATAGCCGGGCCGCATCTCGATCTCGACCTCGGCGATCCCGCGGGAAGTTCGGAACCGTCGACCGTTCAGCAGGAAACTGGCGTTGGTGTGGGGTTGGCGTCGGACGATCGGGTGACGGGAAAGGACGGCGACGAAGATGTTGGTGTCAAAGCCGCGGACATGTTCGGCGTGGGGGAGATCGAGGCCAGCCTGCTTGAGTCGGGTCTGGAGATCGGAGAGGGCATCGTGGTCGCCGATTTCCTGGAGGGCGATGACGTCGGGCTTCAGTTGGAGCAGGCCTTCGACGACCTTGGCGCGGCTTTCGACCGGCTTGACGGAGCGGGTGCCGGAGGGGCGGACCAGGTAGTTTTCGACGTTGTAGGTGACGACGCGGAAAGCGGGCTGGGCGAAGAGTGGGGAGAAGAAGAGGAGGAGGGCAGACAGTTGGAAGAAGCGTGGAACGGCGGGGTTGCAGGAGGCCATGGGGACGGAGGGTAGGCGGGTGTGGCGTCGGGGAAAAGGACGGGAAAGCAAGGACGGGAAAGCAAGGACGGACCGGGGGAGGAAGGGATTGCTGGAGACGCTGGGGCCCACCGGGATTGCACATCCCGATGGGCCGCGCATCGCGGAGACCGCGTTCACCCATAGCACCACTTCCTTGGCAGTGATGGACCTGTGGACGATGCCTCAGGAGGGGGGACCCGATGCAATCTGGATTCCGAACTGGGCTGTCCGAATTATCCCTACAAGAACCAGGCCCACTGACGAGGCAAGCCTTGGGGAAAAGGCTTACGCGAAGCCGTGAACAGGCGACGGATCATCGGAAGGCTTCCAC
>CAZDYB010000064.1:0-6217 GCA_964509045.1 uncultured Akkermansia sp. | reverse complement strand
ATCAAAAGTGGGGATTGACCCCTTCCTGCCATCAGCGCTTTCCTCGGCTGACGCCTCCAAGGGAAAAGACCCTGGGTCCGACCGGGGATGTCCGCGGAGGAGCGGGGATTGGACGAGGCAGGCCATCGAGGGGAGTCGGGAAGGGAACCCACGTCGGGCGCGTCGCGAGGGACGTGGTTCTCGGTCGGTACACGTCGCCCGCCCGGTTGGGGGGCAGGGAAGGGTCGGCCCTTTCAGGGTGTGGCCAGTGCACCCGGGGCGCTCAGGATCCCTTCGTGCTCCCCGTCGAACGTGTAGCACGTGGTTCGGCCATGCAGGGGTGCGGTCCCGACGCGCGCGGCACCCAAGGTGAGTTTCCGGCGGGCGTCGTCCGGACTGAGGTCCGGGTTCTCGGAATAGAGCAGGGCCACGACTCCAGCGACGTGAGGGCTCGCCATGCTGGTGCCGGACATCCGTGTGGTCCCGCCACCGAGCCGGGTGGAGAGGATTCCCACGCCCTGAAGCCGGTTTCCCTTGATGATGTTTTCCTGGTCGGAACCCGGGGCGGAAATGCTGACTCCGATGCCGTTCGCGTCCATCGCTCCATCCGTCGTGAAGAAGCAGGCGGAATCGGCTGCGATCGGTGCCAGGCTGGTGGCGGAGGTGCCCGTCCTGGCCGTGGTCGCACCGACGGCGATGACCGAGGGGAAAGTGGCCGGAACCATGGCGCTGACCATGGCGCCACAATCATTGCCCGCGGCGACCACGACCGTGATTCCGGCGGCGACGAGTGCATCAATCGGTGTCCGCAGGACGGAGTTATCGGCGGTCTCGCCCGCGGCGATGGCCAAGGGTCGGCCGAGACTCAGGTTCACCACCCGGATTGGAGGCGAGACCAGTTCGGCGTTGGCGAGGACCCATTCGAGACCGGCGATGATCTCGGAATCGCTGCCCGATCCCTGTGCGTTGAGGACCTTGACGGCGTAGGGGGTCGCCGCCGGTGCGACGCCCACGACATCGACGGTGTTTTGGAGCGCGGCAACGGTCCCGGCGACGTGCGTGCCGTGACCGTGGTCATCCTGCGCGTTGGTGGGGATGGCTCCGATCAGGGCATTGTACCGGGCCGTGCCGGGTTTGAGATCGAGGTGATTGAAATCGATGCCGGTATCCAGAATGGCGACTCCGACTCCCGATCCGTCGTAGCCAGCAGCCCCGGGGTCCGCCCCGATCCGTTTGACGCCTTCCGGCGTGACCTGGCTGCTGCTCCCTCCGCCGCCTTTGCCGCCGGGGCGAGCGATGGCCTCGACGATCCGGTCTGGGGTGACCGATTCAACCTCGGGAGCGCTGGCGAGTTGCCGGGCCAATCCCGGTGGCAGCGTGGCGACGTACCCGTTGAGACCGAGGTTGAAGTGGCGGATCGCACCGATCCCACGTTGGGCCGAGGCCAGGACCGGATCGACGCCGGGCCTGAGCGTGACGATGTACCGGTCCGGAACGACGTCCCCGGCGCTCTGGGCGAGAGCGCCCGACGGCAGGATCGCGCAGAGGGCCAACAACCCGGAAAGGCCTGGAAGGACAGAGCTCCGGAGATGGGGATAGAAATCGTTCATGGCTTTATTGAATGAATCGGCTGGGGCGGGGTTTGTCACGTCCTTTGAGGGGGGTGTGCCTGCGCGGCAGGGCCTCTTCCTTTCGGAGGCAGAAGAAGCGTGGTTCCGGGTGGATTTGCGATTCAGGGAGACGTGAACCCCCTTTCCGGGTTCGGTGAAGCGGGATGAAGGCTCACGAGGCTGCCTGGACAACAAGGTGATCACTGCCGATGCGCTGCACTGCCAGCGCAAGCTGGCCCGTGACCTTGGCTGACGCTTCAAAGGAAAAGACCCTGTTATCGGCGGGGGGATCCGGACGAGGAGCGGACGACGAGTTCGGCGGCGAGGCGGCGGGTGGTGACGGGTTCGCCGCGGAGGAGGTTGAGCATGAGGTCGACGGCGACGGTGCCGAGACGGAGTTTGGGTTGGCGGACGGTGGTGAGGGGAACGCGGAAGAACTCGGAGGTGAGGATGTTTCCGAAGCCGACGACAGCGAGGTCCTGGGGGATGCGGATGCCCTGATTGAGGAGGGTATTGGAGGCACCGATGGCGACGAGGTCATTGACGGCCTGGATGGCGGTGGCGTCGGGGTTTTCGCTGATGAACTGGAGGGCGGCGGCGGCGCCTTCCTCGACGGTGGAGCCGGCGTTGAAGATCAGGTTGTCGGGATCGGGCAGGCCGGCATTGCGCAGGGCGCGTCGGTAACCGGAGAGCCGTTCCTGAGCCCACGGCGAGGCGGTGGGGCCGGCGAAGAAGGCGATGCGTTGGTGTCCGAGTCCGATGAGGTGTTGGGTGGCGGTTTCTGCGGCGGCGACATCGTCGGTCTCGACATTGGCGAAGTCGTGGCAGAAGGGGGCCTTGTGGCCGAGGATGACGGTGGGGAGGTTGCGGCGCCGGAGTTCGGTGAAGAAGAGGGAGTTGTTGGGGCGCCGATAGACGGGAGAGACGAAGATGCCGTCGACGCGACGGGCGAGGAAGCGTCGGAGGGCGGCCTCCTCCCGTTCGGGTTTGCCGAGGGATTGGGCGAAGAGGAGGTCGTAGCCGAGTTCCTGGGCGTTCTGTTCGATGGCCATCTGGACCCGGGCATAGATGGGGTCGGTGGTGGCGGGGATGATGAGGCCGAAGAGGCGGGAGGTTCGGTTTCTCAGGCCGGAGGCGGACAGGTCGGGGACATAGCCCATTTCCTCGGCGAGTGCGCGGATCCGGGTCTTGGTGGCGACCGAGAGGTCGGGTTTGTCACGCAACGCCTTGGAGACCGTCATGACGGAGACCCCGGCGACGAGGGCAATTTCTTTGAGGCGCACCATGATCGTGGATCCAAGAGCTGCGGGCTGGGGAGGGGAACCGTCCGCCCATCCCCCTACCTGTTCCCGGAATCGAACCTCCTTACAAGCTCACACCCTTCCACCGCTCCAACCAAATTTCTGTCGAAGGGTGGAGAAAAAGCTCGCCCCTTCCGGTCGAAGCAGTCGCACCGAGGTCGGGGCGCGTCGGATCACCACGGAATCGCCCCGGGAAAGCTCGGTCTGCTGCTGTCCGTCCGAGGCCAGGCTGGCGATCAACGGAGAGCTCAGGAGCCGCACCAGGACGGTGGAATCGAGGGACACCACCACGGGACGGATGGACAGGGTGTGGGGGCAGATCGGGGTCAGGGTGAGCACCTCGGCATCGGGACTGACGATGGATCCGCCGGCGGCCAGGGAATACGCGGTCGAGCCGGTGGGGGAACTGGCGATGAGACCGTCGCATCGGTATCGGGTCAGGGGTTCGCCGTTCACGCGCACCTCGAGTTCGATCAGGCGGGAAGCGGCGCCGCGACTGATGACGAAGTCGTTGAGGGCGATCTGGGTGGAGGAGGTCTTGCCGTGACGCACTTCGGCTTCGAGGAGGGCGCGCGACTCGAGGGTGAACTTTCCGGCATGGATCTGTTTCAGCGCCTCGGTCAGGCGTGCCGGGGTGACGGAGGTGAGGAAACCGAGATTGCCGACGTTGATGCCGAGGATGGGGGTGGCGATGCCGGCGACCTGGCGTGCGACCCGCAGCATGGTGCCATCGCCGCCGAACACGAGGAGGAGATCGACGGATCGGGCGAGGGCGGGGAGATTGGGTTCGGTGGGAAGACCGGGACAGAACGCGGCGGTGTCGGGTTCGGTGGCGACGGTCCTGTGGAGACGACGGAGGGCTGCTGCGGCGCGTCGGACGAGGGTGGCGGTCGGGGGTTTCTCGGGATTGGCGACGAGACCGACGCGACGGATGGACTGGGCAAAGGTTTTCACGCGGTACGTTCGAGCAGGGCGAGGAACTCCCGGTTGCCGGCGGGACCCAGCAGGGGAGAGGGGGTATCGCTGATCCAACGCAATCCGGGAAGGCTTGCGTGGGTGAAGGCCTTCAATTCCTCGAGGACCCTGGCATGGACGGCGGGATCGGTGATGACACCGGCGCCGCGGTCGGCCTCGGCCTTGCCGGCCTCGAACTGGGGTTTGACGAGGGCGACGATGCGGCCGCCGGGCCGGATCAGGGCGGGGAGCGGGGGAAGGATCTTCCGCAGGGAGATGAACGAGCAATCGGCGACGGCGAGGTCGAAGGGCAATTGGTGCGGGGCGAAGTGGGCGGGGGACAACTCCCGGGCATTGGTCCGTTCGAGGACGGTGACGCGTGGGTCCTGGCGGAGTTTCCAGGCGAGTTGGCCATGGCCGACATCGACGGCATGAACGGAGTTGGCGCCGTGCTGGAGGAGGCAGTCGGTGAACCCGCCGGTACTGGCGCCGAGATCGAGGGAGCGGAGACCGGTTACCGGGATGGCGAAGTGGAGGAGGGCGTGCTCGAGTTTATGGCCGCCCCGGGAAACGAACCGTTCCGGGGCGACCAATTCCAGATGGGCATCGGCGGCGGTGGGATCGCCGGGTTTGCGGGCGGGTTGCCCATTGACCCGGACCTGACCGGCGAGGATGGCGGCCTGGGCCTTGGTGCGTGTGGGGCAGAGGCCACGTTCGACGAGGCATTGGTCCAGGCGGGGCACGGCGGTCAGGCTTTCAGGCCCTTCACGAAATGAGCCATGCGGTCGAGGCCCTTGACGATGTTGGCCAGGCTGGTGGCATAGGAGAGCCGGATGTAGTCATCGGCTCCGAAGGCGATGCCGGGGACGGCCGCGACCTTTTCCTGGTCGAGGAGGCGTGCGCAGAACTCGGCGGATCTGAGGCCGGTGCCGCTGATGTTGGGGAAGAGGTAGAAGGCGCCCTTGGAATTGACGCAGGTGATGCCGTCCATGGCATTGAGGCGTTTCCAGGCCTCGTTGCGACGGGCGGAGTATTCCTTCAGCCAACCGGGCAGGTGTGCCTGGGATCCGTTCAGGGCTTCCACCCCGCCTTTCTGGGCGAAGCTGGTCGGGTTGCTGGTGCTGTGGGACTGGAGGGCATCGATGGCCTTGGCGATGGGTTCGGGAGCGGCGAGGAAGCCGAGTCGCCAACCGGTCATGGACCAGGCCTTGGCGAAGCCGTGGACGATGATGGTGTGGTCCTTGTGGGCCTGGGAGAACGAGGCGACCGACCGATGCACCGCTCCGTCATACAGCAGGTGTTCATAGATCTCGTCGCTCATGATCAGGATGCCGGCCTCCACGCAGATGTCACCGAGCGCCTTGATCTCGTCCGGCGTGTAGACGGTGCCGGTGGGGTTGGACGGGGAATTGAGGATGAAGAGGCGGGTGCGCGGGGTGATGGCGGCTCGGAGTTGGTCCGGGGTGACCTTGAACTCGGTGCGGTCGGAGGTGGGCAGGATCACCGGGGTGGCGGCGGCGAGCTTCACCATTTCGGGATAGGAGAGCCAGTATGGGGCCGGGATGATCACCTCGTCGCCTTCCTCACAGGTGGCGAGGATGACATTGAAGCAGGAGTGTTTGCCGCCGCAGGAGACGATGATCTGGGAGGTCTTGTAATCCAGGCCGTTCTCCCGTTTGAACTTGTCGGCAATGGCCTTGCGGAGTTCGGGGATGCCGCTGGACGGGGTGTACTTGGTGAACCCGGCCGCGAGGGCGGCGGTGGCGGCGTCCTTGATGTGTTGCGGGGTGTCGAAGTCCGGTTCCCCGGCGCCGAACCCCACGACATCGGCTCCGTCCGCCTTCATCTGCTTCGCCTTTGAATCAATGGCGAGGGTCAGGGACGGCGACAACGAGGCGGCACGACGAGCAATCTTGTATTCCATGGTCGAAACGGCGGGCAGGTTGGCTGCGTGGAGCCGGGGCGCAAGACGGGAATCGTTCCCGGATCATGAACGGCGGAGTGCCAGCACGGTTCCGGCGGCGAAGAACATCAGGCTGAGACCGAGGATGAGGGGAGTTGCTGGAACGTTCCGGATGATCCACAGGCCGGGTGGGATCAGGGTGTTGAGGAGGAAGACTTCTCAAGGATCGAACGTGTCCGTAGCGTGGGCGGATGTTCGCGAAGGGACAGAAGGTGGTGTGCATCAATGACGACTTCCCGCCCCTGGCGCGGGAGCTGTTCGTCCAGTTGCCGGCCAAGGGCAAGGTCTACACGGTGCGGGCGGTCTACATCGGGCGCGGAAACCTGACCCGGTCCGACAGCGGCAAGAAGGATGGTGAGATCGGGGTGTTGCTGGAGGAGGTGCGGAATCCGCGGGATCCGGCGTTGCGG
>CAZDYB010000063.1:0-13369 GCA_964509045.1 uncultured Akkermansia sp. | reverse complement strand
GCCAGGTCGTCGTGGTCCCCACTTCGGCCCGCAACCTTTCCGGCCCACGCCCCTTCGCCGGCGGAATCTCGGCACCGAATGGCATCGCCCTCTCTCCCGACCACTCGACCCTCTACGTCTCCGAATACCAGGGGAGCCGGGTCTGGGCCTTTCAACTCGCCAATCCCGAGTTCAATCCGGCCGCCTATCGCCCCGGCCATTCCCCGTCCGCCCCGTCCACCCCGCCCGCCCCGTCCACCCCGCCCGACGGTCCGGTCGGAACCCTGACCATCCCGCTCGGCTTCGGCGGCGAACCCATCGCCACGCTCGTCGTTGCCCCCAATGCCAAGGCCAGTGGGGGGGACGGTTCCGGCACCGATACCGCCGGCCACGTCTTCGTCACCTCCCACGTCGGCATCCAGATCTTCAGTCCCAACGGCCAACTCCTCGGCGTGGTTCCGAAACCGGACCCGGCCAGATCTCCCGTCAGCTGCACCGTCACCAAGGGCGCCAATCCCGTCCTCTACGTCTGCGATGGCCCCACCGTCTGGCGTCGGCCGATCCGCAACATCCTGGCCCGCTGACCCCGACGCCGATGTCCCTCGATCCCATCCTGTCCGCCCGGTTGCAGGCGCTCGAAGCCGACGGTCTGCGCCGGATCCTCAGGCGCATTGAACACGTCGACGGCGTCCATATCCGGCATCAGGGACGTCAACTGCTGAACTTCGCGTCCAACGATTACCTCGGCCTGGCCGGGCATCCCGCCCTCGCCGAGGCCGCCGCCGCCGCCGCCCGCGACTGGGGCGCCGGGTCCGCCGCGTCCCGTCTGATCTCCGGTTCCCTAGCCCCCCATCATCTGCTGGAGGAAGCCCTGGCCGACTGGCTCAACACCGGTGCCGCCCTCGCCTTCTCCTCCGGTTACGCCGCCGCCATCGGCACCATCCCCGCCCTCGTCGGTCCCGAGGACATCGTCATCATCGACAAACTCACCCACGCCTGTTGCATCGATGCCGCACGCCTCAGCGGTGCGCAGTTGCGGGTGTTCAAGCACAACGATCTCGACGACCTGTCCGAGATCCTGCGCTGGGCCGATTCCATCCAGGCCGTCCAACGCCCCAACATCCTGATCGTCACCGAAAGCATCTTCAGCATGGACGGCCACGTCGCACCCCTCCGCGAGCTCGTCGATCTCAAGGATCGGCACGGCGCCTGGCTCATGCTCGATGAAGCCCATGCCACCGGCCTGTTCGGACCCCGGCGCGCCGGGCTCGCCCACGACCTCGGTCTCGCCGACCGCATCGACATCCATCTCGGCACCCTCGGCAAGGCCGTCGGTTCCGCCGGCGGTTTCATCGCCGGTTCCCGCACCCTCATCGATTTCCTCATCCATCGCGCCCGGACCTTCCTCTTCTCCACCGCACCGGTTCCCGCCGCCGCCGCCGCCGCCCATGCCGGTCTCGACCTGATCCGTTCCAACGCTGGCGCGGATCGGGCCAGCGCCACGTGGAGTCGCGCCAACCAATTGGCTTCCATCCTTCCCGGCACCGCCGCCCCCACCAGCGCCATCCTCCCCTGGATCATCGGATCCGAGACCCGCGCCCTCGCCACTGCCGGACTCCTGCTCGACGCCGGCTTCTTCGCACCGGCCATACGGTTTCCCACCGTCCCCCGGAGCAAGGCCCGCCTCCGCTTCACCGTCTCCGCCAGCCACACCGAGGAACACATCGGCCAACTCGCCGCCGCCCTGCCCCAACTCGCCGCATGAGCCACCCCGCCACCACTCCCGTGGCCGCCGTTCCCCCAGTGCTCCCTCCGTCCTCCGTCGTCTCCCTCGACCACGCCCACGTCTGGCATCCGTTCACCCAGATGCGCGACTGGCTCCAGTCCCGGCCCATCGTCCTCACCCACGGCAAGGGAGCCACCCTGTTCGATGACCAGGGCCGCTCCTACCTCGACGCCAACAGTTCCATCTGGACCAATCTCCACGGGCATCGGCATCCCCGCCTCGACGCCGCCCTCAAACGTCAACTCGGTCGCGTCGCCCACACTTCCTCACTCGGCTTCGCCAACCCGCCCGCCGCAGAACTCGCCGCCGCACTCGTCCGCGTTGCCAATCCTTCCCCCCCCACCTATCCCGCCCCCGCCCAACCCCTCACCAAGGTCTTCTTCTCCGATGACGGCTCCACCGCCATCGAGACCGCCCTCAAGCTCGCCTACGAATTCACCCGCCGGACCCGCGGTCCGGAACCAGCCCCCCGATTCCTCTCCCTCGACGGCGCCTATCACGGTGACACCGTCGGCGCCGTCTCCGCCGGTCACATCGATCTCTTCCATCACGCCTACGGCGGTCTGCTCTTCGAGACCGGCAAGGTCATGGCGCCTTATTGCTATCGGTGCCCGTTCAACCGCGCCAAACCCGACCGCGCCGATGCCCGGCTGCATCGTCAATGCAATTGGGAGTGCGTGGACAAGGTCGAACAGGCCTTCACCCAGGCCCATGCCGCCGGGCGCCCCTATTCCGCCTTCCTCTACGAACCCCGCATGCAGGGCGCCGCCGGCATGATCCCCCAGCCCGACGGGTGGCTTCCACGCGTCGCAGAAATCGCCCGCGCCCATGGCGCACTGCTCATCGCCGACGAAGTCATGACCGGGTTCGCCCGCACCGGTGGAACTTCCCTGTTCGCCGGCCAGGACCAGGGTGTGACGCCCGATCTCATGGCCCTGGCCAAGGGGCTTGCCGGCGGATATCTCCCGCTCGCCGCCACCCTCACCACCCAACCCATCTTCGACGCCTTCCTCGGCGATTACTCCGAGTTCAAGACCTTCTTCCACGGCCACAGCTACAACGCCAACCCCCTCGGCTGTGCCGTTGCCTGCGCCAACCTCGAACTCCTCACCCCCGACCCCGCCCAACGCCGCCGGTCAAGACTCGCCAGACTCCTCCAACGCGAACTGCTCCAACTCTGGCAACACCCCAACGTCGGAGACATCCGCCAGACCGGCCTCGTCGTCGGCATCGAACTCGTCGCCCATGCCGCCACCCGCACCCCGTTCAACCTCCAGGACCGCGTCGGCATCCGCGTCTGCGAGGCCATGGCACGCCTCGGTGTCCTCACCCGTCCCATCGGCAATGTCCTCGTCCTCATGCCGCCCTATTGCATCCAACCCGCCGAACTCACCCGCATGGTCGAGGTCACCGCCCAGGCCCTCGGGGAAGTCCTGGGTCCCATGCCGCGTTCATGACCCCCTTTCCGCCCCCAACCTCACCCCACCCCTGCCATGCCGCGGCTCATCTTCACCCAACCCGGCTTCACCTCCAAGTCCTGTGACCTCCCCGAAGGCTCCACACGCGTCGGACGGTCCCCCTCCAGTGACCTCATCATCCGCGATGAATCCGTCTCCGCCGACCATTGCGAGATCCTGGTGAGCTGGGATGAAGTCATCGTCCGCGAACACGGCTCCACCAACGGCACCTGGGTCGGCAACGCCCGGGTCAATGGACAACTCCCCGTCAATCATCACCAACTGATCCGATTCGGTCGGGTCGAGGCCCGACTCGAACTCGCCGGCCCCTCCCTTCCGGATGCCACCGATCACACCGGTCTCTACGTCCTTCAACGCGCCACCCAACCCACACCGCCTCCGCCCAATCCCCATGTCGTGATCCAACCGTCCAACCCGGCCGCATCCCCTTCGAATACTTCCCACACCCGGATCACGCCGCCTCCCAACCGGCCCATCCTTCCAGTCACCCCTTCCACTCCCGATCCACGTCCACCACTCCGGACAACCGGTTCCCCTCCCCCGAACCGTCGCCGCTGGATCGGCATCCTGTTGCTCGGAACCATCGTCCTCGCCGCACTCTTCTGGTGGCGCTACCGCTGATCCCGGGCCGGTCCCGGTCCCGTGTTGAGGTCTGTCCGTCCCCTCACCCGGTTCAACGCCACTGTTCGTACAACTGCTTCTCCAGGGTCATCAACGGTTCCGACTCGATCGCGCGGGCCACCCGTCGGGCCGCTTCCCGTTGCAGGTTCGCCCCCAGCAACGCCGCATGCACCGCCCGACATCGGGCCGGCGCCCGATCCCAATCCACACCCCCCTCTTCCATCGTCCCCAACGCACCCTGCAGGTCCCCCATTCGCCACTGGATCAATGCCAGCGTGGACCGCGTGAAATGATCAGTGGATCGCTTCGAGAGGATCGCGCGCAGTTCCCCCAGATGATCCGACGCCCGACGCGGATCCGTCAGCGCATCCAGATAGGCCAACCCCACCCGCAGCGACTCGTCATCCAACCGCGCCCTCAACCCGCGCCGCAACGCATCCCGCGCCGCGATGGGCTCGTCCAACCCGAGCGCCAGCCGAAACAGTTGCCGACTCGATTCCGTGGTCGTCGGCGGCCATTCCGAAAGTCTCGTATGAGCCTCCAGCGCCACCCGCGGAAATCCCAGCTTCTCGGAATACACCGCCACAAACTGAAGGGAGAGCGGCACCCCACGACATGCCTTGACCGCCTCGCCCAGCAACGTCTCCGCACGGGCCGCCTGACCTTCCTTCACCGCCACCTGCGCCTCCAGGCAGCGCCTCAGATGCAGCTCCAGATCGTCTTCCGCGGTCAATTGACCCAATTCCCCCTTCGCCTCCTCCAACCGCCCCAACTCCAACAACGCCTGCAACCGCGCCGTGTGCAGTCGCGAATCCGTTCGCGCCACCTCCTCGGGCAACAATTCCAACGCCTCCTTCACCCGCCCGGAGTCCGCCAGGAAAACCACCGCCTCCCTCCGATGCAGCAGGTTCGTCGTCCCCACACACGCTTCCACCAGTCGACGGACCGCCCGGTCCGGTGTCCCGGGATCCATGCGGACCTGCAACCGCGCCACCAGGGCCGGCGACAATGAACGGGCCTCCGCGGCACGACGCAGGGCGTCGAGTTCGCCCCGGTCCACCTCCCGCAGCTTCATCAAAGACACCAACGCCGGGGTCGCATACCGCCCCTCCCCAAAAGCCATGCCCCACAGCATCGATTTCCCCTCCGCCTGCGCCGTCGTCTCCGTGAAGTCCAACAGCACGTCACCCAGGTTCCATTGGACCTCCTCGGATTCCGGGGCGTCCCGAAGCCAACCGCGGCTCCGTTCCAGCAGCGGGATCCGTTCCGCCCGCTCCCGGGAAGTCCGGACCGCCAGGCGCCAGGTATCGGTTCCCGGTGTCGGTTGGTTCAGCAATTCCCTCACCTGACGCTCCGCCAGGTCATGACGCCCCATCTGCAGTGCGTAGGTCACAATCTGCTGCCGGTCGGACGCCGTAAGATCCGGGGTGCCCGCCAGGCGCTCCCAGTAATCGATCCCATCCGGACTCCCGGTCAGGGCGCAATACCGGGCGGCCAACCGCCATGCCGCAGGCTCCGTCGGAGCCAGGGCCAGTACCAGGCGCACATTCGGCGCCGCCGCCGCGAGGTCGCCCGATGCCAGGAACTGTTCCGTGTCCGCCACCAGCCTCAACGCCTTCCGGACCTTGTATTCCCGGTAGGCCGGTCTGGCCCCGAACCCCACCGCCAATCCGATCAGTACCAGGATGAACAAGCCCATCAGCCACGGCCGCAGCTTGTCCTGGAATCCCTCCTCGAAATATTCCTCGTCCGGAGGCGCAGGCGTGGGTGGAGGCGGTGGGGGCGGTTGAAACGGTGTTGGATCCATCCGGAAATCGCTTTCAAACCTCCATCAACCCCGCCGGACCGCTTCCTTGCGCTCCTCCTTCTCCTCCTCGATCCGCTGGCGCTGCGAACCCAGGCGGGTCCTCAATTCATCCGCCAACGCAAAGTCCCCCGCCGATTCCGCCTCCTGGATCTGGTCGCCCATGCTGATCTCCAGCTGCGCCAACCGGGATTTGTAGAGTGACTCGACATCCGCCAGTTCCGCCTTCTGCCGGTCGTTCAACGCCTGGGTCGGGGCCTGTTTCTGAAGCCGTTCCATCGCCAACTCATAAGCAGATTTCATGGACCAACCCTATGGATCGCCCACCGGATTGGAAGCAGCCGTTCACCCCCCCCGCTCACAGCGGCCAGAACCTCAGCAGCAACGGAACGCTGATCAACAACACCAGCAGTTCCAACGGCAGACCCAGCCGCCAGTAATCCCCAAACCGGAACCCTCCCGGGCCCAGGATCAGGGTGTTGTTCTGATGCCCGATCGGCGTCAGGAACGCACACGATGCCCCGATCGCCACCGCCATCAGGAAGGAATCCGGTCGCGCCCCAAGCTGGCTCGCCGTCCCGATCGCTATCGGACACATCACCGCCGCCGTCGCCGCATTGTTCATGAAGTCCGACAACGTCATCGTCACCACCAGGATCACCATCAACCCGATCACCGGACTCCCAAACGCCACCCCTTTCACCAATGTCCGAGCCACCGAATCCGCCGCCCCCGTCGACGCCATCGCCCCGGCCACCGGTATCAGTCCCGCCAACAACACCACCACCGGCCAGTCCACCGCCTCATAGACCGTCCGTGGCGACACCACCCTGAAGGTCATGCACGCCAGCACACCCGTCGCAAAGGCCACCGCCGCCGGTACCAACCCCAATGCAGCCCCCGCTATCGCCGCCCCCAGGATCACCGTCGCCAGGATCGCCTGTCGCCGGTTCGGAATCCTCAATGCCCGCTCCGCCAACGGCGCCAAACCGTACTCATTCGCAAACTGCATCACCGCCCCCGGCGGCCCCTGCATCAGCAAAACGTCCCCCGCCTGCACCTCTTCCGTCCTCAACCGCCGTATCGACCGACGTCCCTGCCGCGACAACGCCAGCAGGTTGATCCCAAATCGGGTCCGCAACTGGATGTCCGTCGCCGAACGCCCAATCAGGTCCGATCCCGGCCTCACCGCCAACTCCATCAACGTCACCGCCTCCCCGTCGTCCAACAACTTCCCGCCCCGCTCACCGGATTCGCCCTCGGCCGACTCAACCCTGGATGCCCCCGACACCCCACCTTCCCCTCCCTCCTTGCCCGCCTTGTCGGAAGCCTTCACCGGCACGTCTTCCACCAGCTTCAACCCCAGTCCCGCCAATACCGCCCCCATCGAGCCCGGTTCCGCCTCGATCACCAGGATGTCTCCCACCTGCAGGATCCGATCCGGACTCGGCACCCGATGCCGCGTCCGACTCCGGATCACACTCACGACCTGGGCGTCCGCCGCCTCCAGGGTCGTCCCCACCTCCCGCAGGGTCTGTCCCGCCGCCCGACTCCCCTCCATCACCCGCGCTTCCGTCAGGTAAACTCCGATGTCAAAGCCTTCCGCCCCCACCCGTTCCCGCGCAGGAACCAGCCGCCATCCCACCAACCCCACAAACAGGACCCCGACCACCGCCACCACCAATCCCACCGACGTGAAGTCAAACATCCCGAATCCGCCCACCCCAGTCGAAGCGCGGAACCCCGACACGATCAGGTTCGACGGTGTCCCGATCAGGGTGGTCATGCCGCCCAGTATCGATCCAAACGCCACCGGCATGAGGACCCGCCCCGGAGGCAGCTTCTGCCGATCCGCAACCCGGATCGCCGCCGGCATCAACAGCGCCAGCGCCCCCACATTGTTCATGAACGCCGAAAGGAACGCCGCCATCCCCGTCAACGCTGCAATGGTGATCGTCGGCCCCGCCCTCACCGGAATCAGTCGCCGGGTCAACGCGTCGCTCGCCCCGGTCACCTGCAAGGCTCCGCTCAGGACCAACACACACGCCACCGTGATCACCGCCGGATGCCCAAACCCGGCAAACGCCTCGGAAGCCGGCACCAACCCCACCAGAACCGAGGCCAGCAACGCCCCCATCGCCACCATGTCATGGCGCCATTTTCCCCAGAGAAACGCCGCCACCGTGGCGGCAACAATCCCCAGGACCAGTATCTGGTTCCGGTCCATCCAGCCTGAAAATGAAAACTCAGTGACCCATCACCAACCCCGATCAACAAGATGGAGCGTCACCTGAAGATCCTCGAAAACCCTCGGCTGAACCGCGTCCTCGACAACACACCCGACCCAGCCACAACGAACTCCCATACTGTGTTGTTTCGATCCAACCGCATAGCCAGTGAATTCCCCAGTCTTTTGCCCCCCCTCGCCACCCTCCCCCGCCGCAACGCGGCAAAAGGAGATGGCCCAGGGCATCGCCCTGGGCGCACCCACCCATCAGCCCTTCACACCCCGCAACAGCGCCGCCACCAACCCGTCCACGTTGTGCTCCCGCGCCTCCAGCGTCGGCGTCACGCCCAATGCCTTCAACGCCTTGCTCGTCTCGGGCCCGATGCTCGCCGTCTTCATCCCGGGGAACTTCTTCAGCAACGCCGGCAGGTCGAATCGGCCGTGGAAGTTCTCCACCGTCGAACTGCTCGTGAACGTCACCCAGTCCACCCCCTCCTCCACCAGGGACGCCGCCGCCTCCGCCCCTTCCTCCGTCTCGGGCACCGTCCGGTAACACGCCACGTCATCCACAATCCCACCCAACTCCTCCAGCTTCGCCGGCAGGTCCGGGTTCGCCACCTCCGCGCGCAACAGCAGGAACCGCAGGTTCTCCACCGTCTCATGCTTCGCAATCGCCCCCACCACCTCCGACGCCAGATACTTCTCCGGCATCACATCCACCCCGATGTGCCTTTCCCGCACCTTGTCCGCCGTCGCCGGTCCCACCGCCGCAATCCGCACATTGCCAATCGACCGGATGTCCGTGAACGCCTTCGCAAACGTATCGAAGAAGGCCGTCACCCCGTTCGGACTGGTGAACACCAGCCAGTCGTATTCCCCAATCCCCACCACCGCTTCCAACAACGGCTGGATCGGGTTCGGTGGCTCGATCCGCAACGTCGGAACCTCCAGCACTTCCGCACCCAGTTCCCGCAATCGTCCCGACAGGCGCCCCGCCTGTTCCCGCGTCCGGGTCACCGCAATCCGCCGACCCGACAACGGCCGTTTCCCCCACCAGTCCAGCTTCTCCCGCAGGTTCACCACCGTCCCGATCACCGTCACCGCCGGCGCCTTGAATCCCACCCGTTCCACCTCCGCCGCCACCGTTCCCAACGTCGCCACCAACGTCTCCTGCCGCGCTGTCGTCCCCCATCGCACCAACGCCACCGGCGTCTCCGCCCCCATCCCGCCCGCCATCAATCCCTCCGCAATCCCCCGCAACCGTTCCACTCCCATCAACACCACCTTCGTCCCCGGCACCCGCGCCACCGCCGCCCAATCCACCGAGGTCTCCGGCTTGTCCGGATCCTCGTGGCCCGTGATCACCTGAAACATCGAACAATGCTCCCGATGCGTGATGGGGATCCCCGCATACGCCGGCGCCGCCACCACCGAACTGATCCCCGGCACCACCTCGAACCGTACCCCCGCCTCCGCCAATTCCTCCGCTTCCTCGCCGCCCCGACCAAACACATACGGATCCCCCCCCTTCAACCGGACCACCGTCTTCCCCGCCTTCGCCTTCTCCACCAGCAACCGATTCAACTGATCCTGCGGAATCGCATGGTCACCCGCCCGTTTGCCCCCATAGATCCGCTCCACCCCGCGCGGGATCATCGACAACACCCCCGCCCCCACCAGGGCGTCATACACCACCACATCCGCCCGGGCCAGAAGCTCCGCCGCCCGCAACGTCAGCAGACCTGCATCGCCCGGACCTGCCCCGATCAGATAAACCATTCCCTTCTCGTCTCGTGCCACGTCCCCATCCTGAAACACCCCGCCCCAAACCCCAACCGGGTTTTTTGACACCCCACCGGATGCGCTCCCGGCGGGGACGACCGATCCGACCGCAGGGTTCCGGCCCGGATCCGATGCATTCCCCAAAACCGATCCAAGCGGGCGCTTGTTTGCATTGGGACCAGCGGTAGATTCCCGCCCACGACATGGCGCTGGAACGCAAACCCCTCAAGATGGTCGCCTGCCCGCACTGCGGGTCGAAGGTGTTCATTCCCGGAGACCTCGAACCCCTCCAACGCTCTGCCTGCTCCAAGTGCAACGGTGAGATCATGATGCCCATGATGCTCCGGCAGTTTGAACTGCGCTCCGTCATCGCCTCCGGCGGCATGGGCACCGTCTATCGTTCGTGGGACACCACCCTCGGCCGCGAGGTCGCCGTCAAACTCATGCTCCGCGAGATCGCCGCCGATCCCGAAGCCGTCATCGCCTTCGCCCGTGAGGCACGCGCCTGCGCCCAGCTCAATCACACCAACATCATCCACATCTACACGTTCGACGAACACGGGGACTACAAGTACCTGACCATGGAGCTCGCTGACTCCGGTTCCCTCGACACCCGCATCGAAAAACAACAGCGCGTCCCCGAACTCGATATCCTCGACATCGGCGTCAAGGTCGCCTCCGCCCTCGCCACCGCCCTTCGTCACGGCCTCCTCCATCTCGACATCAAACCCGGCAACATCCTCTTCAATTCCGAGGGCGAACCCAAACTCGTCGACTTCGGACTGGCCCGGAAGGCCGATGCCGATACCGACGCCTACGCCCCCATCTTCGGCACCCCGTATTACATCGCTCCGGAACGCCTCCGTCAGGAGGGAGACACTTTCCAGTGCGACATGTATTCGCTCGCCGGCACCCTTTACCACGCCCTCACCGGCCATGTGCCCTTCGAGGCGCCAACCGTCGAGGAGGTCGTCAATGCCCACCTCCAGACCCCGCTCACCCCGCCACGGCAGGTCTTGCCCGAGGTCTCCCAGGCCACCAGCGATGCCCTCTGCAAGGCCATGGCCAAGGAACCTTCCCATCGGTTTGCCTCCTACGATGAATTCATCATGGCCCTCACCGCCGCACGCTCCCAATTGCTGATCCGTCAGTTCGCGCCCCAGTCCGCCCCGCCAGACCCGGAAGCCCCCGCCAGCGGTGGCAAATCCTGGTGGCGACGCTGATTCCCGCCCCGTCCCCACGGGAGCCGGTTACCAGGAACTCCTCCCGAACCATGAATGCCCGCACTTGGACCCCTGCCCTCCTCGCCGTCGCCCTCGCCGGCTCCGCCGGTTTCTGGCTCGGTCAACGTTCCCAGTCCGAGCCCAGGCCCGTCCCAGCCAACTCCCCCGCTTCACCCGCCTCCACTCCCCTTTCACACCTCTCCAACACCCACCGACTTCCCTCGTCCAGACCCCCGCCCACCTCTCCGGACCTCGAGGCCCGGATCCGCGCCCTGATCCCACTCCGCCCCACCATCGCCTGGACCCAGCTCGCCGATATCGTCCGCTCACTCCCAATCAGTCGCTGCGCCGAGGCCATCGCCATCGGGGATCGGATCCTGCCCCTCAACCTCCGCGAAGGCCTTCGCTCCCTCGTCTTCGAACACTGGGCCCAACTCGATCCCCTCGCCCTCATCGAATACGCCCAGTCCATCGGCGAACGACAGAAACGCGTTGCCGCCCAGTCCGCAGCCGTCACCGAATGGGCCCGGCGCGACATCAATCCCGCCCTCGCCTGGATCCAGAAGATCGAGCCCATCTCCGACCGCTCCCAACTCCTCAGTGCCGCTCTCCGCGGCCTCGCCGAAATCGATCCCCGCGCCGCCCTCGACCGCATCGATCTCGTTCCCGCCGGCCTGCGCGGTGAGATCCGGATGGCCGCCATCACGGCCGTGGCCCACACCGATCCCGCCCTCGCCGCCAACCTCGCCCTCGACCTCAGCAGGCTCCATCGCCACGAGGGCTTGGTCGGTCGCGTCCTCCAGACCTGGATCGGCTCCGATCCCGCCGCCGCCATGGACTGGTGCCGCAAGCTTCCCGATTCCAGCCAACGCCACGGTCTCCTCGCCGAGATCGCCCAGCAACTCGCCTGGGAAAACCCCCAGTCCGCCCTCGACATCGCCCGACTCCTTCCCCGCGGCCAGATCCAGGACAATCTCTTGGTCAACACCCTCGGCACCATCGCCCAACGCGATCCCGATGCCGCACGCGCCCTCATCGCCGATCTCCCACCCGGACGCGACCGCATCACCGCCACCGTCGCCGTCGCCAACGGCCTCGCCGCATCCGATCCCGTCGGCGCCGCCGCGTTGCTTGCCGGGGTCAAGGGTCGTCCCGATCAGGCCTGGGCCTTCCAGAACGTGGCCAATGGATTCGCCCAACGCGATCCCGCCGCCGCCCTCACCTGGGCGCAATCCCTTCCCCCCGGCGCCGCCCGGGACCAGGCCCTCGCCGGCACCTTCAGCGGTTGGGCCATGTCCCATCCCGAACAGGCCTCCCTCCAGGCCAGCCAACTCCCCGTCGGCCAGGCCCGCACCGCAGCCCTCGCCGCCGTCGTCCAGGCCTGGACCGAACAGGATCCCACCGCCGCCCTCGACTGGCTCCGCTCCCATCCCGAAGACGCCGCCCGACCCGAGATCAGCCAGAACCTCATCTGGTCGGCAGGCATGTCCGATCCCGCTGCCGTCGCCAACTTCTTCGCCTCGCTTCCCCCCGGGCAATCCCAACGCCAGATGCTCGCCGACATGGCCGGCCGATGGGCCGATACCGACACCGAAGCAGCCCTCACCTGGGCCCGCAACCTCGCCGAGGGCAAGGCACGCGACGCCGCCCTGGGCCAGATCTCCCATCGGTGGGCCGCCCAGAAACCCGAGGAGGCCGCCGCCTTCGCCCGCGACCTTCCCCCCGGCGAACTCCGCAGCCAGATGCTCGCCACGGTCTCCAGTCGTTGGGGTGAGGAAATGCCCGAAGCCGCCGCCGCCTTCCTCCTCGAACTCCCCGCCGACGGCGACCGCAGTTCCGCCCTGAAAAACCTCGTGGGGAACTGGGCCGGCAACGACCCCGCCGCCGCCGTCGCCTTCTTCGATTCCCTACCCCCGGAAATCCCCCGCGCCGACCTCAGCCAGAATCTCGCCTCGCGCTGGGCCGCCCAGGATCCCGCCGCCGCACTGGAATGGGCCCGCAACCTCTCCGATCCCAGCGCCCGCGGCGAAGCCCTCGCCGCCGCCCTCGGCGTCTGGTCCGACCGTTCCCCCGCCGAAGCCGGTGCCTTCGCCGCCCAACTCGAACCCGGCCCCCATCAGGATCGGGCCATCCAGTCCGTCATCGGCAATTACACCCGCGTCGCTCCCGACCTCGCCGCCCAGTGGGTCGACCAATTCCCCGACGGCCCCCTCAAGCTCTCCAGCCAGGACGCCGTCGTCTCCCAATGGGCCCGGGAAAACCCCGCCCAGGCCGCCGAATGGCTCAATCGCATGGACGAAGGCCCCGGCCGTCAACAGGCCATCAACACGTTCGTCTCCCAGGTCATGCAGCGCGAACCCCAGGCCGCCTGGACCTGGGCCGATGCCATCACCGACCCCGACCAACGCCGCATGGTCCTTGAGAACACCGCCTCGCAATGGCTCCGCACGGATCCCACCCGCGCCGGCC
>CAZDYB010000062.1:0-13458 GCA_964509045.1 uncultured Akkermansia sp. | reverse complement strand
ACCCTACGATCCGGCCGCCTTCCACCTTCGCCACTTCGCCCCTTTGTTGTTCATCCACCTCCGATCCGGCCGCCTTCCGCCTTCGCCCCTTCGCCCCTTTGTTGTTCATCCACCCTCCGATCTGAAGCCAACCCCAGACACCGATTGGATTCCCCACCGACCTCTGGCAGGGTTCCCCGTCCATGGGCAAACGGTTCTATCTGACCACCGCCATCGATTACACCAACGGGGCGCCGCATCTCGGCCACGCCTACGAAAAGGTGATCACCGATGTCATCGCCCGCGCCCACCGCGGGTTCGGCGAATCCGTCTTCTTCCTCACCGGCCTGGATGAACACGGACAGAAGGTCCAGCAGGCCGCAGCCGCCGAAGGACGCGATCCCCAGGCCTACTGCGATGCCCTCGCCCTCCAGTGGCGGGAACTGGCCGTGCGCCTCGGGCTTTCCCAGGACGACTTCATCCGCACCACCGAGCAACGGCATCGCGATGTGGTCGCTGCCGTCCTCTCCAAACTCCACGAGCAGGGCGACATCTATCGCCAGGCCTACGAAGGTTGGTATTCCGTCCGCGAAGAAACCTTCCTGACCGAAAAGGACCGCAACCCCGATGGCACCTGGGATCCCCGCTGGGGCCAGGTCATTCCCCTGCTCGAAGAGAATTGGTACTTCCGCATGGCCCGTCACCAGGACTGGCTCATCGCCCACATCGAAGCCAACCCCTCCTTCGTCGAACCCGGCATCCGCCGGAACGAAGTCCTTGGCTTCCTCCGCTCCGAACGTCTCGAAGACCTCTGCATCTCCCGGCCCGCCAGCCGTCTTTCCTGGGGAATCCCGCTTCCCTTCGCTCCAGAATGGGTCACCTACGTGTGGTTCGACGCCCTCACCAATTACTTCACCGTCCCCGCATCCCTCGGCGATCCCGTCGCCCTCGCCGCCCTCGGCACCCATTACCCTCCTGCACCCTCGGAAGGCCCCAGCCTCTGGCCCGCCGATCTCCATGTCGTCGGCAAGGACATCGTGAAGTTCCACGCCGTCTACTGGCCCATCATGCTCCACGCGCTGGGCGCCCCGCTCCCACGCCAGATCCTCGCCCATGGCTGGTGGCAGAAGGACGGCCACAAACTCTCCAAATCCACCGGCAACATCGTCGATCCCATCGCCGTCATCGATGAATGGGGGCTCGACGCCTTCCGCTACTACGTCGTGCGCGAACTCGCCATCGGACCCGATGGCAACTGGACCGACGACGGGTTCCGTGCGCGTTACAATGCCGAGCTCGCCAATGGCCTCGGCAACCTCCTCAACCGCGCCCTCAACATGCTCAACAAGTACCGCGGCGGCATCGTCCCCGCCGCGTCGGACGAACTCGCTCCCGATGCCGGCAAGTCCGTCGATGACACCCTGCGCCTGCTCCGCGCCCACGATCTCCAGGGCGCCCTGGTCGCGATCTGGTCCCTCGTCAATCGCGCCAATCTCTACGTCGAGCAGACCCAACCCTTCAAACTCGCCAAGGACCCCGCCCAGGCCGCCCGCCTCGACGCCGTCCTCTACAACCTCATCGAGTCCTGCCGCATCCTCGCCGTCCTCCTCACCCCGTTCCTGCCCACCACCGCCGCCCGCATCTTCGCCCAACTCCGTCTTCCCGAATCCACCACCGACCTCGCCCTCGCCCGATGGGGCGGCCTCACCCCGGGACATCAGGTGGGTTCACCCGAACCCCTGTTCCCCCGACGCGACTTGGCCAGACCCTGAGCCACCGTTGGAACGGAGCCGGGGCAAGCTTGGAGCGGAAAGCATCAAACTCGTGTGGCAGGTGCAACAAAAAGTTGATGCGTTCCGGGAGGCTCGGATCCGCTGATCCCCACCTCCAACTGTCCAACGCCCCTGTCGCCCCCACTCCAGCGCGATGGATCACCTCGAACCTTTTGTTACCCCTGCCACAAAGGTTCACCGCCATTTCAATCGGTGACGTCGGAATTCGATCTCCTCCCGGGTCGGCGGCCATTCCGTCGTCAGGTACCCCCCGTCCTTCAACAGCTGGATCCCCGGCGGTGACGGACACAACACCACCCGGAACGCCTTCCAGCATCGCGCCTCGTTCAATGCCGTGCTGATCCGGCGCACCGTGTGACCCGCGCCCGTCACCCGCGGCATCCCCGCCAACATCCGGCCCACCCCCAGCACCAGCGGCGTGTGCAGATGCCCGATCACCGTCGCCGCCACCCGCGGCAACGCTGCCCGCACCCCCGGCAATCGCATGAGGTATGGCAATGCCGTCGGGTCATGACAGAACAACAGGATGCGACGGCTGTCCCCGCCTCGGAATCGTTCCTCGATCTCCCCGAGATGTTCCCGATGCGCCCGCTCCCACCACTCCAATTCGTCTTCAGGCGTCTCTTCCCGGAACACCGGCCATCCCGCCAGCGTCGAAGTCACCCCGATCCACCGCCACCCTGGGAAATCCTGATGCCACAATCGCGGGATCCCCAACTCCGATTCCGCCCGTTCCAGACTGGCCCGACGCACCCCGCCCGCCCCGCCCATGAAACTCTTCTTCCCGATCTCGTGATCCCCCATCACCGCCATCACCCCATCCCCGTACGCACCCCGCAGCATCGCCAACACCTCCCCGGCACTCTCCAACGCCGCATCATCCGAGATCCCGACGAACCCGGTATCCAGGGTAAAATCTCCATTGGCCACCACCCGATCCGGCCCGGGTACCTGCTGGAGGATGTCCCCAAGCTTCCCGTTGTGGGCCATCGGATCCGCCATCCAGACATGACGCCGATACAACCGTTGGAACGTCCGTAGCCAGGGATTCGACACCGACCGCTCATCGAAGCCGCGCCGGGCCTGTTCCGCCGCCCCGGCCCGATGAATGTCGCTGACGACCAGCAGCGTGCCCATGTGGGTAACTCCTCAGGAAGCCGCCAGGGCAGCGGCACGCGCCTGCCGGACCTTCTCCGTCGGGACATAACGCGCCGCAAACTCCGCCCGGTATTCTGAAAAGGTTCCAGCCGCCAGATGCGCCCGGATCTCGGCCATCACCGTCAGGTAGAAGTGGGAGTTGTGGATGCTCACCAACCGCAACCCGAGGATCTCGTTCACGTTCAGCAGATGCCGGATATAGGCCCGCGTATGGTTGCGGCACGCGAAGCATTCGCACCCTTCATCGATCGGCCCGAACTCGGCCTTCACCGCGCCACCCTTGATCGCAAACGTCCCGTTCCGGGTGAACGCCGTCCCGTTCCGCGCCACCCGCGTCGGCAACACGCAATCGAACATGTCCACCCCGCGCGCCACCAATTCCACCAACTGCGCCGGTGTCCCCAGACCCATGGCGTAACGCGCCTTTTGCTCCGGCAGATACGGCTCCGTCATCTCCACCGCCTGGAACATCTCCGGCTCCGGTTCACCCACGCTCACCCCGCCAATCGCATAGCCATCAAAGGGCATCGCCGACAACTCCTCCGCGCAGCGACGCCTTAGATCCGGATGATTCGTGCCCTGCGCGATCCCGAAGTAGAGCTGCCCCGCCGCCCGCGGTTGCTCCAGGCACTCGGCCGCCCAGCGCAACGTCCGTTTCACCGCCCGTTCCACTTCCTCCTTGGACGAGTGATGCGGCGGACACTCGTCAAAGGCCATGGCAATGTCCGAGCCCAGGTGACGCTGGATCTCCATGCTTTCCTTCGGCCCGATGAACAACGGACTTCCATCCAGATGATTTCGGAATTCGACGCCGTGTTCCCTGATCTTCCGGATCTTTCCCAAACTGAAAACCTGGAACCCGCCCGAGTCCGTGAGGATGGGCAAGGACCAGTTCATGAACCGGTGCAGGCCGCCCGCCTGACGGATGATCTCCATGCCGGGGCGGATCGCCAGGTGATAGGTGTTGCCCAGGATGATCTGCGAGCCCATCTCCAGCAGTTCCCGGTTGTCCAGGGCCTTCACGGAAGCCTGGGTCCCCACCGGCATGAACACCGGCGTCTCAATCATCCCATGCGCCGTGTGCAAACGCCCCAACCGCGCCCTCGTCCCCGCATCCTTCTTCAACAGTTCGAACATCCGCCCCGACTCTCGACGGTTCGCCAACAATTCCAAGCCCGCCCATCAACCACCGTCAGCATTGGGCCCATCCCGACACCGCCCCCGCACCGGTGCAGCGACGTTCGGTCGCCATTGGTGCGTGGAAGGGAAAAGCGCCAATGGGATCCCGACCCCAGTAGCACACTCTCTCGAACCCGGAGGGTTCGAAGCGATTGGCCGCTGGTCGAGGAGCGAAGCGGCGATACCACCGGACCCACGTCCCGAACCCATCCACATCCCGGAGGAATGCCAGAACTCCACACCGACCATCGGCACCAGTCATCCCCTCTGTGATCTCTGAGCCCTCTGTGGTGGCCTTCCTGCCGGTATTCCTCGGCGAACGGAACCCAATTCGCCGATCCGGTTCACGCGGGCCGTACCCGCTGTTTCGACAACCGGGCATTGTCGCCCCGCTCCCAACTCTTCATCCTCGTCTCCAGCAATCTTTCGCCCCGCCCCCCGCATGCCCCCACTCGCCCAGGCCCTGTTCCGCGAGGTCCGCCCGGATTTCTTCCGGGTGTTGGGCGGGCCGTTGTCACCCCTCTACGTCGATGCCCTCGACGCCCTCGAATCCGAGTCCGCCCAGCGCCCCCAGGGCATCGAACGTTCCGAAGCCCTCGCCATCGTCCTGGACGTGATCGGTCAACACGCCGATCTCGACGACTCCCCCGAATTGCCCGCCTCCGCTCCCGCCCCGGATCGGGCCCGGACCGTCCTCGAAACCCTGCGCACCGCCGGTTGGGTTCACGAGGAACAACGCACCAATTGGCAACGCCTCATCCATTTCGAACCCAACGGCACCCTCCTCCTCCACGCCCTCCGCCGCATCGCGTTCCCCGAGGCCGCCGTCTTCTCCGACAAACTCGTCAACGTCTGCACCACCCTCTCCCGCGGAGGCGAGGTCAACCTCGACGCCCTCACCGAGAATCCCTGGGCCCAGATCGAAGCCTGCGTCGCCAGCCTCAACGCCGGTCTCGCTGAACTCCACGGCATGCAGAAGGGCATCGAACGCCACACCCGCCAGCAACTCACCACCACTTCCCTCCGCGAAAACCTCGCCGTCCTCTTCGACCAGTTCGCCGAACGCATCGGTCGCACCTGTTACGCCCAACTCGTCCACGCCCGCCTCCCCACCCGCCTCTCCGAGACCCGGCGCGCCCTCGACGCCCTGGCCTCCCACATGGACCTCCTCTCCCGCATGCAGTCGGAGGTCATGCGACGCGAACCCAATCTCCCTCCCGACGCCGCCATGGCCCGCGTCCGGCTCCGTCTCAATGATCTCGGCGAGATGCTCGCCCAGATCGAACCCCTCGCCGATGCCATCGACCGGCGCACCGCCGAGTTCGCCCGCCGTTCCCGCGCCCGGTTCAGGTATCTCCAGGAGACCACCAGCGAGAATCGCGCCCGCGTCCAGGCCTTCTTTGAAACCCTCAACTCCCGTTTCAGCGGTCGCCGTGTCCAGGATCTCGACACTCCCGAATCCGTTTTTCCCACCCTGCGGCTTCAAGAGGTCCGCCTCTTCGGTGGTCTTGAATCCCTCTACATGCCCCGACTCCGTCGCGCCCCCGGCGAGATCGAACCCCTCGACGAAACCGACCCCGCCCATGCCGACCGCGTTCTCGCCCAGATCGAAGGCAATCTCCGCGAATCCCTCACCGTCAACCGCGCCAACCGTTTCATCGAAAGACTCCCGGGCGAACCCGGTCACGCCTGGTCCTCCGCCGACCTCCTCCGCGATCACATCCACAACGACGAAGACATCGCCGACCTCATCGCCTGTCTCCTCCACGCCCGCTCATCCGATGCCCGGTTCTCCGTCAGCCGACCCGAACCCGAGCCTCCAGACGCCCAACCCTGCTTTGATCACAAACTCCAGTATCGCATCGAGCGCTTCGACCTCGTGAAACGATGAATGCTCCTTCCGATTCCGGCCTGCTTGGCCGACTTCCCCCCGACGACCGCGAACGTCTCGGCGAAGCCCTGCGCCGTTTCCTGTCCCACGGCTCCATACTCGGACTCGAACCTTCCCAGACCGACCTCTACCACTGGTGTCATCAGAATCGTTCCCTGGTCGAGGAGTTCAGTGCCCTCCTCGAACTCCAACTCCATTGGGAACATTCCGACCGCACCGTCCAGGCCGTGCCCCAGGGCGCCTCCTTCCTGCTCCACCTGAAACTGGATGCCTCCCTCGTCCTCCTCGTCCTCTGGTACGAGTTCGACACCGCCATCCGGGACCGCGGCGAATCACCGCCCATCCGGCTCACCGCCCAGCAACTCAACGATTCACTCGCCGCCAAGTTCTCCCCACTCCGCCGTTTCCAGCCCAGCCCCAATCGCCTCCGCGAAATCCTCACACTCGCCCAACGCAAGAACCTCATCCGGTTCACTCCCGATCCCGCCCCCGAGAATTCCCTCATCGAGATCCTGCCTACCCTCAAACGCGTGATCCCGTTCCAGGACATCGAGGAATGGACCCGGAACGCCGACCGTTACCTCGCCTCGGTCCCCGACCCTGATCCCACCCTCCCCCCCCCAACCGACGACTCCGAAGTCGACAAGGACGCATGACCCGCTCCATCCGCCTCTCCCGGATCCATGCCATCAACTGGTATGGCTACCGCGATTCCATCTCCGTCGAAGGCAATCTCCTCCTCGCCGGGGTCACCGGCTCCGGCAAGTCCATCCTCATGGACCTCATCCAGCTCGTCCTGGTCGGAGATCAACGCCTCGTCCGCTTCAACCAATCCGCCACCGGCGACCGCTCCGACCGTTCGCTCAAGGGCTATTGCCTCGGCGACACCAAACAGGAGGAGAACGGCGTCACCCAGTACATGCGGCAATCCGCCGTCAGCTATGTTGCCCTGGAATTCACCTGGCCCAACGGCAAACGCTTCGAGACCTGGGGACTCCGCATCGAGTTCACCAGCACCGCCGAAGCCCATGGCCGCATCTCCCCGTTCTTCATCCCCGCCTCCCTCGACCGCTCCACCTTCCTCGACCCCGAACGGCGCCCCCTCGACCTCGCCTCGTTCAAGGCACTCGTCGAAACCCAGCAGGGCCGCCTCTATGCCGAAGGTCTCGATGCCTACCTCCGGGACATGGCCCAGCCATCCCACCTGAACTTCGACCGGGGAATCCTGCGGGCTCTCATGCCCACCGCCATGTCCTTCACGTTCCTCAAGAGCTTCAACGAATTCGCCCGCCAGTTCATCCTTCCCGCCGACCGTCTCGATGTCTCCGATGTCACCTCGGCCTACCGCGCCTTCGTCGGATACGAACGCGACCTCCAACAGCTCAACGACCAGTTCACCCGACTTCAGCTCATCCACGACACGGCCCGTCGTTGGGAGGACCTGAAACGCGATCGCGCCCTCGCCCATTACCTCGAAGCCGAACTCCGCCACCAGCACGCAGCCGCCCAGCTCGCCTCCGACGAATCCCGCCTCGCCGAACTCCGCTCCCAATTCGCCGCCGAAGAAGCCCGGTTGCTCCTGCTCGACGAATCCATTCCCGACCTCGGCCAGCGCATCGACCGCATCAAGTCCGCCATCAACGAAACGCCCGAGGGCCGTCTCTATGCGGAACTCAAGTCCCGCACCGAATCCCTCGCCCGTCAGGTCGCCCAACTCTCCAGCATCGGTTCCAACCTGGATCAGGCCCTCGCCAACCGCCTTCGCAATGCCCGCGCCTGGCTCGCCCAGTTGAAAGCTTTGCCCCTCGACCTCGATCCCGGCCCCGTCGCCGCCCTCGAAACCGCCATCCAATCCCTCGAACGTGGCGGCGTCCGTCGTGCCGCAGATTCGCTCGAATCCCTTCGCACCGCCGCCCAACAGGCCGCCAGCGCCGCCCAACGCGCCGCCAATCCCACCCAGAAACGCCTCGGCGAGATCCGTTCCCAACTCGGTCACCTCCGCGAAGCCATCGCCGCCCTCCGCATTGGCAAACTCCCCTTCCCCTCCCGTCTCCTCGACGCCCTCAATTCCACCCTGCCCGCTTCCGGCACCCACAAACCCGCCAGGCATCTCCGCGAACTGTGCGAGGTCCTCGACGAACGCTGGCGCCCCGCCATCGAGGTCGCCTTCACCCGCAAGTTCGCCGTCATCGTCGATCCCACCCACTTCGACATCGCCGAACAACTCTTCCACCAACTCAAACCCTCCGAACTCGGCGCCGATACCGGCCGCGAATCCCTCATCAATCCCACCCGCGCCGCCACCCACCCCCGCCCCATCCACCCCCAATCCCACGCCGCCAAACTCCACAGCCCGCACCCCGTCGCCCAGGCCATCGTCAGCCATCTCTTCGGCGACCTCATCTGCGTCGATCGCCGCGAAGAACTCCGTCGACATGAAGCCGCCATCCTTCCCGATGGCTTCACCCAGCGCGGCCCCTTCATCGGGCGAACCCGCTTCTACGACGACAATCCCTTCGTCGGTCGCAAGGGCCTGGAACAACAACAGGCCTGGAAGGAACGTCAGGTCGGCGAACTCGAAGCCGAGGAACGTCGACTGCTTCCCCTGGACCAGGCCATGAAACAACTCGGCGAAGCCTGGGAATCGCAGTTCGCCGTCGCCCCCAGCCTCTATCAGGACCTCGCCCGAGCCGCCGATCTCCCCCGCATCGAGGCCGAACTCCAGGAGGCCATCACCCGCCTCAATCAGATCGATCGTTCCCACTTCGATGATCTCGCCCGGCAACTGAAGGAATTCGAATCCCAACTCGCCCTTCTCACCGCCGAACAACGCGAACTCCTCCAGAGCCCGCGCCGCCGCGATGTCCAGAGCCTCGCCATCAACGTCGAAAACCAACGCCAGCGCGCAGCCCAACTTGCCGACCGCTTCAGTTCCATCGCTTCCCAGACCGATGTCTCCCGCTGGCTCCAACGCCTCGACGAACTCCGCGCGGCCATGCTCGGCCAGTTCCCCGTCCTTGAAGTCGCCGCCGACCGTTTCAAGGACCGCTATCACGAATGCGACCGCGATGCCGCCGCTTCCTGGGAGGAACTCAAGGCGCTCCGCCAACAACTCGCCCTGACCCATTCCCGCTTCGATGACCTCCCGGTCGAAGCCCCCGACAACGCCGCCTACGACCGTCAGTTCGCCAGCCTCCAGGCCAGCGAGATCCCCGATTACCAGGCCAAGTCCCAACGTGAACGTCAGAATTGGGAAAAGCTGTTCCGCACCCAGATCCTCGAAAAACTCCACACCGCCCTGGCCGACGTCGTCAACCTGCTCACCCTCCTCAACAACTCCCTCCGCAAACGCCCCATCGGCTCCCATACCTATGAGATCCGGTACCGTCGCAATCCCGACTACCAACTCTACCACGATCTCCTCGAAGCCAGTGCCCTCGCCCGCGAGGATGACCTGTTCTTCGCCTCCGCCGACACCCGGTTCCGCGACGCCATCAATCACTTCCTCAACACCCTGACCGAGGCTCCCGACAGCGCCGAAGCCGCGCGTCTCCTCGATTACCGCCACTACTACGAGTACGACATGGAGGTGGTCGAAGCCGATGGCCGCAAGACCTCCGTCGACAGGCACTCCGGCAAGTTCAGCGGCGGCGAAAACCAATCCCCCTACTTCATCGCCATCCTCGCCTCCTATCTCCGCGCCTATCGCCGCTATTCCTCACGACGCAACGAACCCACCCTCGGCCTGGTCCCCATCGACGAGGCCTTCTCCAAACTCTCCGGCGAACGCATCAAGGACTGCATCACCGCCCTCAAGGCCTTCGATCTCCAGGGCGTCTTCTCGATGAGCACCGGAAACATCCCCTACGCCTTCGAGCACTGCGACTGGCTCGTCGTCGTTTCCAAGGAGGAACGTCGCGTCGGGCGCCGCACCGAAATCCGCAACCTTCCCATCAGTCTCGCCCGCGATTCAGAAGCCGCCCAACGCCTCGTCGGGGGTTGATCATGAACCCGGCTTCACCCGTCCTCATCGCCCTCGCACGACGCTACCAACGCAGTCAGGCCGGTCGCACCGGTTCGGCCACCCGCGACTTCATCGTCGACCTCGAATCCCTCCTCGTCGACGTCAACGCCACCGAAGGGGATGCCCGCGCCGTGGCCGAGACCGATCTCCGGCACGCGGCGCAGGTCGGTCTCATCACCCTCATCCCCCTTCACCCGCGCGACCCCGGTTCCCTGCATCGGATCCGTTTCAGTCCTGCCGACGAAGCCCGCTTTCATGCCCATCTCGGCCTGACTTCACCCGCCGGCCAGCGCCAGCAATTGGCCAATCAATTCCTCGATGCCGCCCAATTGACCGTTCCTGGCTCCTGGCAGACCCACTGGACCCGCTGGTGCCAACGCCTGCACGACGCCGCCTTGCTCGGCCAGGCCATCGAACCCTTCGACCGCTTTCCCAGCCCGCGGAACCAGGAACTGATCGACCTCCTGCCGCGCCTCCTGGCGTGGCAGGGCGAATCCCTCGTCCGGTTCGTCAGTTGTGTCCTGTGCGGGGATTCCAAACGGCTCGAAACCCTCGCCCCACGCGACCCCGAGGGACACCTCCGCGGAACACTCGGCCGGATCCTCGAAGATCTCTCCGAGGGCACGATCCAGACCCTCGACGACCTCGGCATCCTCCCGAACCCACGGTTCGCCCTCATCCACGGTCCGCTCCAACTCGGGTTCATTGACCAGACCCTCGACCTCGGAATCCTTCACGGCCCCGTCCGCCTCGCCCTTCAGGACATCCAACGCGCCCTGTCCATCCGCACCACCGCCCCCCGCTGCATCACCATCGAAAACGAAACCACCTTCCACGAACTTGCCCGACTTCAATCCGGCGATCTCCTCGTCCAGACCAGCTATCCCGGCTCCGGGACCGTCACCCTCCTCCAACGTCTCCCTCCCGACCTTTCCTTTCATCACTTCGGCGACAGCGATGACGCCGGCTTCGATATCCTCCGCGTCCTCCGGGAAAAGACCGGTCGCGACATTCAATCCCTCCACATGCAACCCGGGCGCCAACCAGCCGAGCAGGAAGCCCTCGGCCGCCCCACCCTTCGTCACTGGCCCTACTATCCGACCCCGGATTGAACCGGGACCGGATCAGAGGGATCCCATCTGCAAAATCCGCATCATCTGCGGATGACCCACCGACCACTGGACTCATTCCTCCTCCCAGATGCCCACCGACCGGTGATCCTCCAGATCCCCACACAACATCGCCCCCGCATACCCGCAAACGATCCCAGCATCCGTCACCGAGTCCTCAGGCAGGAATCTCCGGATCTCCACACAAAGATCCCCAAACGCCTCCACCGCCGCCGGTCGGATCGCCCAACTGTCCATCGACACCCGACGCATCGTTCGTCGTCTCAAACCGCGCCTTCGCAGGATTCCCATGATCTCGTCCCCCACCCACTCCCCGCTCCAACAGAAGTCCACCGGATCCGATCCCATCCGATCCCCCACCACCCGCGGCAATCGTATCGGTTCATATCCCGGCCGCAGTACCAGACACGTCTGTACCCGAAGCAGGGGCACGACGGCCTTCAGCCCGATCAACCACTCCTCCCAAACCCCCATCGGATCCATCCGATATCCGATGGTACCCTCGAGCGGGCCGGGACCCACCGCGTGGATCTCTCCGCGATAACCAATCCCGCGCAGACGTTGAACCGTCCGCGCTGAGACCGTCTCTTCCCCGGCTCCAAAATGGAGCCACGCACAATGATCAGTCGCTTTCATGTCAGTTGAACAGGGCATCCTCCCAAACCCGGGCGTGCTTCTCCCGATTGCAAATCTCCTCCCGGGCATGCCGCGATGCCTCAACCATCATCCGCTCACGGTGCTCCCGATCCCGATACAGACGATCAACCCGCATCCGATACTCCCCCGCATCGAGACAGATATGGCCACTCACCCCATCCTGCAGGAACTCCTCAAACGCATGTCCACTGGGCAGGACCGGAATGCATCCCGTCAACATCGCCTCCACGACCGCACGTCCCCACGACTCCCGCAATTTTCGATCTGTCCCGTACACAAACAGGTCCAAACCACCCAGGAAGTCCCAGACCGGCATCGCTCCCGCCTTCAGAAACACCCAACGGTCATCGAAACGATGCCAGGGGAACTTCCTCGCACAGGCCGCATCCCAACCCATCACCCGAAACTCCACGTCAAACCGACAGATCGACTCATAGAACCCCGGGAAGTTCTCGGGATACTTGTCCGGGTCCGCCCGTGACACCCGCCCGATCCGGAGCGGCCAATGGGTCCGCGGCTTCAACGTATAACGTTCCGGATCCACATAGTTCCCCACCATGGAATAAGGTAGCCCGCCATTCACTGGCCCCAATGCCTGACGCTGGAACTCCGAAACATAAAGCACCTTGCTCACCACCCCGCCTTCACAAGCCTCCTTCTCCCCGGAAAACGCCCACATCATCTCATTCGAGAAGATCAATCGATACCCACGATCCCGGATCCGCTGGGCATGACCGCTGGTGAACAGCCGGATCTCGCATACCGCAAGGCAAACCTCACCCTGCGACTTCGGCAGATCGTCCAGGCAACAGACCGAAACCGGCATCCGTTTCAGCGGCTTCATCAGCTGCTGATCCCGTTCATACGCCCGGTCCGGCACGACAACCGTGATCCGCACCCGATCTGCGAGCAACCTCACCAGATCCCGAAGCTTCGTCGCAGCTCCGCCAACATCACCCGGCATTCCATACAACCACAGTCGTTCCATAGTATTCCTTTCTTTACCAAGCAGAGTTCTACCAAGGCATTCCCCTCTCCCCCCTTTCCCCTGGTCAACAGGACGACACGCGGTTCGATACTTCGCACGCCCGGTCACCAAGAGGTTTGTGAACGGAGTCGGCCATCATCTTCCGACAATTCGAAAACATAGGGAAACCGGCGATCCGAGACCCATTCAACCCGACCATCAAGGAACCCAGCATTAGCCCCCCCCTGCGGGTGATTCTGTACCGTCGCAGGCCAGTATGGCACCTGGGCCAGAACATTATCCGTCAGTAAGAAGATATGGGACGGGCCGGGCCTAACCCCTCTCAGTCCGTATAATTCGTTGTGATGAATGTAGGATTCTACCGACTTCTCAGTCTTCAATACTGCATACACTCTCTTCACACCATTCGTTCCTGGAAAGTCCGTATAGTAGGGAGTCCTCCACCCCATGAATGCAGCAAGAAAGTAGCTTGTTCCACGACTCCGAGCATCAGGAGCCAGGTGGATCAGATCAGCAATGGCTCCCGACTCACGAGGCCCTCTCTCGACCCTATTCCGAGTTGATGGACAGACGAACACCCCTAATCCCCCGGCAACATAGGGCAACACGTAGTTCACGTCCCGCGTGCGCGCGACAGTTATCCCCAGCCGGGAAATCGG
>CAZDYB010000061.1:0-13481 GCA_964509045.1 uncultured Akkermansia sp. | reverse complement strand
AAGGGACCAACCGGACCGACATCTGAAGTTCCGGTGCGCCCTCCATTGCCCCGGGCCGTGGGCCAATCCGCCCGGGCCGGGACGATCAGGATCATCAGGAACAACCACGATAGACACCGATGCCGCGCCATGCAGGCAGCCTACCGGTGAAGCCCCACGTGCAAACCACTTTCTTCCCGCGGAACGGTGACGTTCGGTCGCAGTCGGGCACAACGGCGAGCAAACCTCGACGCTCCGGGCTGGAGCATCGATGTGCGGGATGAATCCCGCGCTCCCGGGGAAGGAACGGAACGGCGACGTTCGGTCGCTGTCCCCGTCAATCGGCGAGGGGCCCTCGCCGCTCCGATTCGCCTTTGGTTGATCCGGTTGAATTTTCCGGTGCCAGGCTCATCCTCGAAGCAACGTTGTGCGAAATCATTCCATGAAATCCCTCATCCTGTTGGCCTCCGTGATCGGCGGTCTGAACGTCGTTGCCGCCGATGTCGATGTCTCCAAGATCCCTCCTGCATCCACGCGCAAGGACGTGACCTTCGCCAAGGACATCCTCCCCATCTTCGAGAAGTCCTGCGTGAAGTGTCACGGAGCCGAAAAACAGAAGGGCAAACTCCGGCTCGACTCCCTCGAAGCCACCCTGAAGGAAAGCAGCAGCGGGGCTTCCGTCATCAAGGGCGACAGCGCCAAGAGCACCCTGGTCCATTCCATCGCCCAGTTGGATCCGGACGCAGCCATGCCCCCGGAAGGAAAGGGCGAACCATTGACCAAGGAACAGATCGGTCTCATCCGAGCGTGGATTGATCAGGGCGCGAAGTAGGTGAAGTTCGCGCGGTCCCGGCTGGGCACCCGTCCGGACAACACGAAGGGGGTGATGGCAGACGCCATCACCCCCTTTTTCGTCGATTCGACTCAGGCAGGCTTCACCAGTTCGAGATCCTCCACCTCGACCGGGGCCGGTTGGGGTCTTGCTGCCTTGGGTTTCCGGGTCATGACCGCCCAGGCCTTCTCGGTGGCACCAAAGGTCGCCTTCATCTCCCGTGCGACCCACAACACCGAGAATCGGGCCGCTGCCATCAGGACGGCAGCGACGGGTCCGAGGACAAAGTCCGTGGCGATGAGGATCCCGGCCGAAGCCAGCAACGCGATTCCAATGAGGAGTTCCACGCCGACCGCCCGGAGCCCGACCGGGATATGGGAACCGATGAACTTGTCGGTCCGACCAAAGGGTTCATCGGGACTCCACAGGCACTTCAGCCAACTGGTGCTGAAGATCCATCCAAGCCCGGCATGGACCACACACGCGCGGGCAATCTCCGACACGGGAAGCCCGTCCCGACGCAACGCGGCGCTGAGCGTGGCCGAGCGCAGGACGAAGTAGCTCACCAGCGTGAACGCCGAGATCACCACCAGATACGGCTGGACCGGTGTCATCACCCCCAGTTGAGCCAGGATCGCCAGCACGATCAGGGACAGGGACGGGATGAGATTGAAATTGAACCAGGCGGTGAGATGGACCACGCATCCGATGCGTTGACGCCAATCGGGTCCGGGCCCGAACAACAGTTGCCGCCACCGGGTACGCAGGATCTGCGCGTTTCCAAAAGCCCAACGCCAACGCTGCCGCTTCAGCGTACGCAGGTCGTGCGGCAGCAGACCGTGCCCGATCCGCTCATCCGCAAACACCGCACGATGCCCCGCCAGCGTGAGCCTCAGCCCCAACTCGGCATCTTCCGTCACGCAATCCTCTGAAAACCCGCCCAACGCCCGAAGCGCCGACACCCGCACCAACGTCAGCGTACCCGTCGATGGCACGCATCCAAGCCGGTCGGCCATGGCCATGTAACCACTGAAGAAATGACGGTACTCCGCCACGATCCCCCGGTTCTCCGGACACACGTTGCGATAATCCTGCGGGAACTGCACCAGGGCCACCTTCGGATCCGCTCCGTAAGCGATCGCACGCCGGAGCGCCCAGGGTTCGACCACGTAATCGGCGTCCACGACAAACAGGAATTCGGTGCGTGGATCAATGAATTGCCGGGCCCAGTTCATGGCTCCCGCCTTGAATCCAGCAAGACCCTCCACATGCAGGAACCGGAATCGCGGTCCCAGCTCGCGACACGCCTTCTCCAAGGGACGCCACACCGCCGGATCGGTGGTGTTGTTGTCCACCACCTGAACCTCATAAGCCTCCCAATCGAGCCGGGCGAGGGATCGCAGCGTCTCGATGACCAGTTCGGGAGGTTCGTTGTGAGTGAGAACCTGGACGGTCACGAACGGCTGGGTCGATCCCTGCCAGTTCAAGGGAGCTGTCCGACGCTTTCGCGATCGCAATGCCAGCCATTGGCCAGTCATCACCACCAGATGCATCACCAGATTCAATACCAACAGGACAGCGTGCAGCACGGGAACCCACACCACCGCCGCCAACACTCCCAGGCCAGCCAGGGCCATCTTCCATTTTCCATACATTTCATTCGTCTCCAGTCCATCGAATCGGCGTAAGGCCCATCCCAACGTCGCGATGGACCCCGATCTTCGCATGACCGGATCCCAAACGACTACCCCTTATTGCCCGTCCGGGGCATTTTATCCCCCCACCCATCCATCGATTCCCCCCAACGGATGAACCGCATTCATGCGGGAAATGGAGCAGATCCGCGCTGAACTCGGCCCTTTCCCCCTGCAAGAACCAGTCGGCTTTCCCTCATCTTCGCATTCTTCGCGGCTTCGCATGACACCTCCCTCACGTCGAAGGGCAAGGATTGATCGCACCTGGTTCATCCCGGCGAGTGACACCCGCCGCTCCAGGCCTACGGCCATACCCGGACCCGGAACAGATAGGCCAGCCTCGGATCCAACGCCGGCAAGGTCATCACCACGCGCTCGCCAGTCCCTCGGATCGGCTCGGACAATCCCGTCCACGTTTCAAGATCGGTCGTCACCTCCAACACGTACTCCCGATCCGCCAACGCCATCCAACCCACCTGCACCGTCCGGTTTGCCAACTCTTCCGGAAACGACACCGTGAACACCGAGTCTGCATCCCGCGGATCCGTTCCCGACATGAACTCCCGCAACTCATCCGCCCCGTCCTGATCCCAGTCACGGATCCCGCCGGCGAGCAACGCACCCTCGAAATGGTGTCGTTCCCAGGGATCAGGAATCCCGTTGGTGTTGGAATCCTCGAAGCCATATACGCCGGTCACGGCGGTGAGATTGGTGGAGGAACCGATGGCAAACACCTGGGGTTCAGGCGTCACATGCCACGGAACCGGACTCCACGTGATCGAATAGTTGCCGGCATCCAGATTCGTCCGCCACACCCTCCCCTCCCCCGACCACTGACCCGTGCCGGACACCACGGTGAACCGCGCCTGGGCCAGGGAGTTCGATACCACCAGTCCGGTCTCCGCCACCGATTGCATCTCCACCGAAACGTCATCAATGAACCAGCCCGGTCGTTCAGACCCATTGAAGCTGAACATCTGATAGTTGAACCGGAACCGGACCACATTTCCCAGGTAGGGACTGAGGTCCAGGGACACCTCTTCCCACCCCTCCGACTGCTCCTCCGGATTCGCGTACAGGGCCCGCCACGAATTGCCGCCATCCAGCGACAACGCCACCTGCGCGATCTCGATGGTGAAGTCGCCAAAGTCATCCTCACCCCCCGCGTCCGAGGCCGTGAAATCGTAGTACTGCCAGAACTTCAATCGCGCACGGTTCCCTCCCACCAGACTGACGGCCGGACTGATGAGGTCGGTGACGGCGAGATCCACGAACTCGCCCCGCAGGTTCGTCGCCCAGCAATTCGTTCCGCTGCGGGCCGTGATCCCCAATCGGTTCTCCGGAACCCCATACTGCCAACCCGACAACAGGAACCCACCTCCACCGTCGTCCTCATCATCGTCAAATCCACCGCCAAACAACGAATCGTCACTGAAGACGACCCAGCCGACCCGACCCGATTCCAGATCATCCGACCACGGCGGGATCACCGGACGCAGCGTGCGCAAGGTGTATAACTCCCCATCGCGGTCGTCGGTGGTCGTATTGCCAGCCTGATCCCGGCTCACCACCACGAAGTAATAGGTCCGATCCGGCAACAATCCCCTGATCTGAACCTCGTGGCTGTACCCCAGCTCGGCCGAATAACCCGAGCGCTTCAGAAACGGCTCGTCCCCGCCGGTCTCCCCGAATTGCACCAACGCATCCGTCGGCTTGTCCGTCGTCCAGACGATGGTCGCCTCGCTATAGGAAGTCTCGACTTCAATCCCGCTGATCAGCGGTGCCGTTGTGTCCACGATCGCCGTCGTGCCGAGTTCACGGCCCCCGGAATCCACATAACGCACCACCAAGCCGTCCCCGTTCCGGGCCGCAATGCGCACCGGAGCCCCCGGCAGGGGCGGCGGATCCGCCGCCGGCCCGGCTCCGGTGGGCGGCACCAGAACGAATCGCCCCCGAAACACCCCGCTCAACGGCGTCTCGAAACACTCCACTTCCACCGCGTCCGGCACGGTCGTCGTCGACAACGTCACCACCACATTCGTACTCCCAGCCCGCCGGGAATCGGAAACCTCCACCAAACCGGCCCCAGGCACGGTATAGGCCGGACTGCTGAGTGCAACGCTGGTCAACCCCTGGAGCCCGGGAACCAGGAACTCCAGCGCGTTGCCCAGCAACGTCGCCCGGTTGTTGGGAGCCGGTGCATCCAATGGCACAGCCTCCAAAGGAAAGGTCAGGAACACTCCACGTCCCCGACTTTCTTCACCCGTGCGCGGAAACCGCAGCCCCACGATCCTTCCATCCTCCTGCACGAAAACCGGCGCAGCGGTGGCCGCCAGTTGCAGATGATCCGGCCCCGTCTCCCACACGATTCCCAACAGGTCGATCAGGAAGCCACTCGGGAATTCCGAGTAGTCCAACTCGATGGTGGCGCCGGATCCGACCGGATCTCCCGGCGTGGACTCGACTTGGAATGCCCCCCGGTCCTCCTGAAAACTGCTGACACGCAGGGTGTCCGTGGCGAAGGCCATCTGGTTCAACTCGGTCAATCGCGTCAGCAGGTCGAAGGACGAGACAAACAGCGATCCGCCACCGGCAACATAGGTCGTCAATGCCGCCGTCATTCCCGGCGTCGGCGCCTGCAACTCTTCCGGTCTCCACATCACCACCCGATAAGCCTTCAACTGTTCCGCGGTCGGTGCCCCGCCGCGTTCCGCCGTGTCCCAGACCTCATAATCGACGCCCAACGAATCCAGTGCCTGAGTCCAGCTCTCCAGGCCCGGATACGGCGTCTCCGGCAAGAGCTCTATGAAGATCTGTTCCGGAGAATACACCAGCAGCGCTGCCGAAGGCCGCGGTGCGACAAACCGGTGATAGCGCCCTCCGTTGTCATTGGTCACCGAGTTCCCCGCCCGATCCGTCGCCACCACCGCATAGAAATAGGTCGTGCCCGCCTCCAACACCGGCAACGCCACCCGCGGTTGCAACCGGAACGCGATGTCCTCCACCACATTCGTCACGGCATTTGTCGTCCCGTAGAAGACCCTCGTGGACGCCGGTTCACTCGACAGCCAACCCAGGGTCACCTGCCCGTACTGCGCCGTCGCCGCGATGTCCGAGATCACCGGCGGTTGCATGTCGATGCGCGCTTCGGCCACCCGTTCCCCGGCCGGATCCGAATCCTGGTAGACCGCCCGCAGGATCTCTCCTTCCGTCCCCCGCCATTGACCCGGCCCAGCCGGACCGGAAACCAGGCTGACCGACCCGGTGAAGGTGTTCGCGCTGGCCGCACGGGTGAGGGTCAGGTTGAGGAAACCAGCCCCGCTCGATGAATCCATCCGGATCGTGGTCGTGGATTCACCCCTCAAACCGTCGTCCAGCAGGCGCAGGGTCGCGATGCCCGGCACCCGGTACGCCGCACGATCCCACGAGATCACTCCTTCGCCCGGCGCCGGCAACTGGCCCGAAATCACCAGTGCAAAATCCTGTCGGGCATCGCCAACCCGACGCCGGATGTCCTGGACGACGTTGACCGCTCGGACCCGGACGATCCATTCGCCGGACTCCGGCCCGGTGAGAAGCACGCCTTCGACGTTGTTGATCCGATCCCCAACCGGCGTGCCGGCCACCGTCTCACCTTCGGCAAAGGCGTTCCCGCGATGGAATATTCCGCTGGGCGAGATCACCTCGAGATCGAGATCGTTGACCAGGGCGGGAATCGCGGCAGGCAATCCCGGCACATCCGTATACACCAACGTCACCTTCAACGGTTCTCCTCCCGACACCACCACCCGCTTCTCCCAGACCTCACCGGTGGTCAACTCCACTCCCTGATCCGTGAAATCATGGCGACGCTCCGAATCAATCAAGGTCTCCAGGTTCATCCGTCCCCAACCCTCATCGTTGTTCGGCACCGGATCCGTGTCCCCCACCACCTCGCCCGGATCATCCGGGTCATCCGGATCCGTCGGCACCAACGCCGTTCCCATGTCATCCGCCGAGTTGATCAACGCCGCCTTCACCAGCGCCGGCGAGGGCGTGATCCCGCCCCGGGTCTCCCGAAACCACTGGATGAACACCGCGCACCCCCCGCTCACATGGGGTCCGGACTGGGATGTGCCGCCCTGGTACAGGTAGTTGTCGTTGATCGGTGACCACGCATTCTCGTCGCCAGCCGCCTGGGATTTCAGCGAGGCAATCCACGTGCCCGGAGCCACCAGGTCGGGCTTGATCCGGCCATCCTCAGCCGGTCCCCGAGCCGAAAAATCCGCCATGACTTCCTGACCTTCACCGTAGATCCCGAAGACATACCGGTTGTTCTGGCACGCCCCCGTCGCGATCACGTTCTTGGCCACCGCCGGTGTCCCGATGGTCTGTCCACCCGGCCCGGAATTGCCCGCGCTGAACTCCAAGACATACTCCTGATCCCCAGGCGTCAGCGAATCCGCATCCCGCACCAAGGCATCAAACTCGGCTGCGGTCAGGTCATAGCGTCCCTGGGTGTCTTCCCCCCACGAATTCGACCCCACATAGGCTCCCGCACGGACCGCATCCCGGGTCATCACCTCGAAGCTGGGAGGCGACCTATAGTTCCCCAGCCCGTCGAATATGCGTTGTCCCACCAGATGCGATCCCGGCGCCACGCCCAATCCCCACAGTGCCCCATCGTCATCCACCTGCCCCAACGCCGCATTTCCCGCAATGATTCCGGCGCAATGCGTCCCGTGACTGTGCTCGTCACTGGCGTCATCCAGTCCACCATACGCGAACAACGCATCCACACGCCCTTCGATGTCCGGATGCATCAGGTCGATGAACCCCAGGTCCAGTCCCGAATCCGCAACCGCCACCGTCACCCCCCGTCCGTCAAAACCCAGTTGATGCACCCACGCCAATCCTCCCACCTCCCCCGTCTCTCCAGCCACGATCTTGGTCGAGACCTCGTCGAACAACTTCATCTTTGGCGCAGCCTCGATCCAGATCACCTCCCCCGACCGCACCAGTTCCAACAGACCCCGCGCCCGAACCCGACCGCTCGCGACAGGGCCCAGCGCCCGCGTCGCCTGGATCTGCACCCCTTCCAACCGGGTGGTCGCCAGCGCCTCCGCCAACCCACCGCTGCCATCCCGCAGCAACACCCGCACCGCCACCGGTTCCCCCGGATCCGCCGCCAACGCCTTCACCACGGTCGAATGGATCTTGTAGCGCGGCTCCAGCAGTCCCACCCAACGCACGAATTCCAACCCTCGCAGTTCACCCAGCTTCACCCCGTCCAACCGGGCCACAAAGGTGTCCTCCGGCACAAAATGCAGCAACTGAACGCCCTTCGTCGCCAACTCAGCCTTCCAAGCCGGCTCAGGCTTCCCCTCGAACTGCACCAGGTACAGGCCACTCACCGCCGCTTCATCCGCGATCGCGGTCCGCGCGGCCCGCAATCCCCTCAACGGCGTTTCAATCGTCCCGTTGCGAAGTCGGATCGGTTTGGACCCCTCTGCACCCAGGACCGGCCACAGCCAAAGCCCCAACAGCAGGAACCCGGCAATGAACCGGAAATGGGAGCGCATCAGGCCTTCCATGCTAGCCAGTCGCATGCCGGAAACAAGCCGCACGGGACGGACTTGTACCCAACGGGGACCCGGAATTCAGCCCAGGGCTGCGGGAGCCTGGGCGACCAATGCCCTGGGTTGTTCCGCCCCGGATCCGTGCCCTGAAGGGGCACAGGAACCGTCCCATCTCCCCCTGCTCCGGCTCGCGAATCGAATCTCTGGCGCCCCTTCAGGGCGCGACACGCTCATCATGCCGTACCCGGGGCATCGGTCGCCGAGCTCCCTCAGCCCCGGGCTCTGATCTCCCGACCCTTCGGGCCGGTGTGGCCGGCGAGGTGACGAGACTCCGATCGCAATCCCCGGGGACACAGGACAGCAGATGTCTGACCCCTCCTGGCAGGATGTCGCCATGAAAAGCGAATCGTCCGCCCCGTCCCGACAGCAACTGGACCTGACTCTCCCCGTCCTCCCGACTGCGCCGCAGCGATCCCGTCGCGCTCCGCGCCCGTGCAGTCGCGAACGCGCTGCCTGGTGGTTCCGCCAGATGCGCCGGGCCATCGACAACGCCTCCGGACCGGTCCGATCCGGGGAACCCGCGTGAATCGACCCGGCCGGGATCGCGGGCCGGTTGCACGAGGACGGGCTCATCCCCAAAGCTGGGCTTCCGTCAGGTGCGCTCAGACCTCGCCCAAGGCCGCCTTGTAATCGGGCGGCTCTTCGCCGAATCCCTTCCGTCGCCGTTCCAAGGCGGGCTCAATGATCTCGCTACGCACATCGATGTCCCGGTCGAAGAGTTGCCGCCACAATTCGCGCGTGTTGTCCGGAAGCCGATTCGGAGAGTCGTGATCGAACGCAGGTCGGAAAAGGTCGACGGCAATCTGCAATTCAGACCGCAACTCGTCTTCGGTGGGATGCCCGGTCAATTCACGTACCCGCTGGAAAGCCAACAGATCCTTGGAATCCAACCGGCTCAATTTACCAGCAGGATGTCCATCGGATGCGGCACGGTGAAGGTCACCCGACCCATCGGAATAACCCGCGCCCGTTGCCGCCATCGGGGACTGGACCGAAAATTCAGTTCATAGCCCGGTTCCAGATGCAGCCCACCTGATTCCCGACCCATTCCAGACTCGGAAATCACGGCGGCGAGATCCGATCCGTCGTCCAGGAAAACATCGACATCCCCGCTCAACAACTGGCGATCCACGGTCAACTGAAGCGGGGCTGAACCGAAGATCGTGATGTCCCAATGGCGTCCGAGCGGAACCCGGTCGGCAAACCGCCTCAGCAGCCGTCCGGCGGGAGCGTCCCAATCAATTCCACCGGTCCACCAATCTTCGGTCGAACTCATGTTTGCGATCCCCGATACCCAGCCACAAAAGGGCCTGTTGGATCAGGCGGTTGGTGACCTCCGGATCCCGCGCCAGGACCTGGGCCAGACGACGATTCCGCCCTTCCAACGGACCCTGGTCACGCCGCATCAGCAATCGCGCGGCTACACGGGATTTGCGCCAGGCTCGATCGCGCTTTTCCACCGCGTTCATCAGACCGTAAGGATCTCCTTCTCCTTGTGGGCGAGGTGTTCATCGACCTTCTTGATGTACTGGTCGGTGAGCTTCTGGACCTCGGCTTCGCCGTCCTCGATGGCGTCCTCGGAGACTCCCGCGGCACCCTTGAGCTTCTTGAACGCCTCGATGGCCTGACGACGTTCGTTGCGAACCGCCACGCGCCCTTCCTCGGCCATGCGCTTGACGATCTTCACGAATTCCTGGCGGCGTTCGGTGGAGAGTTCGGGCAACACCACGCGGATGAACCGGCCCTGGGAGGCGGGGTTCAGGCCGAGGCCGGACTGCTGGATCCCCTTTTCGATCGCCTTCATGTTCGACTGATCGAAGGGAGTGACCATGAGCATGCGCGGTTCGGGCACCGAGATGGTGGCGAGTTCCTTGAGGCGCATGTTCGAGCCATACGCCTCGATCATGATGTTCTCGATGAGCCCCGGAGAGGCCTTGCCGGTGCGCACACCGGAGAATTCGTGCACCACATGCTCCTCCGTCTTGAGCATCTTCTCTTCGGTATCCAGCAGGATTTCGTCGATCGACATGGCAATGGGGATGGGTTCGAACGTTGGAGATTTGGGGGGCGAAATACGGCTCAGGTGGTGACCAGCGTGCCCACCGGCTCACCCAGGACCACGCGACGCAGGTTGTGTTCGGCGAAGAAATCAAAGACCACGATCGGCATCTTGTTTTCCATGCAAAGGGCAAACGCCGCCGCATCCATCACCTTCAACTGCAACTGCAAGGCGTCGCTGTAAGACACCTGCTTGTAACGTTTTGCATCCGCGTGCTTCTTCGGATCCTTGTTGTATACGCCGTCCACCTTGGTGGCCTTCAGGATGACTTCGGCTCCGATCTCGTTGGCCCGGAGCGCTGCCGCTGTGTCGGTCGAGAAATAGGGATTGCCGGTACCTGCGGCGAAGATCACCACCCGACCCTTTTCGAGATGCCGCACGGCCCGACGACGGATGAACGGTTCGGCCACCTGCGCCATGGTGATCGCGCTCTGGACCCGGGTCGGCACACCCTGTTTTTCCAGGGCATCCTGCAAGGCCAGGGCGTTGATCGCGGTGGCCAGCATTCCCATGTAGTCGCCCGTGGCCCGTTCAATCCCCCGCTCGCTTCCCTGCAATCCCCGGAAGATGTTGCCACCCCCCACCACCACCACGACTTCCACCCCCAACTCCCGCACCTCGGCCACCTGACGCGCCATGTCATGGACCGCCTCGGGCAGGATCCCGTAACCCCCTTCCCCACCCAGGGCTTCACCGCTCAGCTTGAGCAGGATCCGTCTGTATTTCGGGGCAGGAGACTTCCGGGTACGTGCTTTCATCGTGCGGTCTGTGATACCAGTCCGGTTGTCCCAACGTCAACGCGACTGCCACGGCGCCACCGTCTCCGGACCCCAGATCTCCTCCAACTCCTGCCGACGCCGCACCAGGGCGGATCGCTTCCCGTTCACCAACACCTCGGCTGCGATGGGCCGTGAATTGTAGTTGGACGCCATCACCGATCCGTAGGCACCCGCGCTCATCAGGGCCAGGTGATCCCCTTCGCCGACCTTGGCCAACGGTCGGTCCTTCGCAAAGTAATCGCCCGATTCACAAACCGGCCCCACGACATCGGAGGAAACCAACGCCCCACCCTTCTTCTGAAGCGGAACGATCTCGTGATAGCTGTCGTAGAAGGCAGGTCGGATCAGGTCGTTCATGGCGGCATCCACGATGACGAAGTTCTTCTTGCCGGTGCGCTTGATGTATTCGACCCGGGTGACCAGGACGCCGGCGTTGCCGCTCAGGAATCGGCCCGGCTCCAGCAGGATCTTCAATCCCAGCGGCTTCAACAACGGCACCAACTCCGCCGCATAACGTTCCGGCGTCAGGATCCCGGCCGCCTCCGGCCGCTTCCACCACCTCGCATCCCCACTCGCCAGCGCATCCTGATAAACAATCCCGATCCCGCCACCGATGCTGAAGAAGTCGAAACCGTGCCGGATGCTGAGGCGCTGCACCAACGGGGCGACCTTCTCCACAGCCTTGCGGAACGGCTCGATCGCGGTGAGCTGCGAGCCGATGTGCATCTGGAGACCGCGCAACCGGATGTTGGGGAGCTTCGCCGCCCTCGCATACACCTTCTCGATGTCTTCAAAGGCGATGCCGAACTTGTTCTCGTAGGTGCCGGTCGTGATCTTGGCGTGGGTGCCGGCATCGACGTTCGGGTTCACCCGGACCGCCACCGGAGCAATCTTCTTGAGCCGCACGGCGACCGCGGAGATCCGCTTCAATTCCGCCTCGCTCTCCACGTTGAAGCTGTAGATGCCCTGCTTCAGGGCATAGGCGATCTCCTCCTCCGTCTTGCCCACCCCCGCGAACACGCACTTCGCCGGATCCCCCCCCGCCGCAATCGTCCGCGCCAACTCACCCGCACTGACGGTGTCAAAGCCACTGCCCAACCCAGCCAACGTCCGGATCACGGCCAGGTTCGAGTTCGACTTCATGGCGAAACACACCAGGTGGTCCAGGGGCGCCATCGCCTGATCCAGCTTCGTGAAGTGATCCGACAACGTCGCCTGCGAATAGACGTACAACGGCGTGCCGTGCTTCTTCACCAACGCCGAAACCGCCACGCCCTCGCAGTGCAACTCCCGCCCCACATATCGAAACGAATGCATCTCGCGAGGTTATGCCAAAGACCGGGGCCCGGGAGCAAGGCGCGCCCGTGAAACCAACGGAACCGGGCGTGGACTGCGAATCGATGGCCAGCGTCCTGAAACCTTCCCCGTGCAATTCATCCCAACACCTCGAACCCGCCGAATTGGTTGAAATGGTCGTCAAAGGCAGCCACCCGCTTCACGCCAAGGCGCTGCATGACCACGAACGAAATGGCGTCGCAAAACGGATACGATTTGTCACCATGTTGACGCAGCAGCGCGACGGCCTTGCGGTGGTCGGCATCGGTGACCTCGGCAAGATGCAGCAACGGGTTCTCCCAGAAATCGGCGATGATCTTTTCCCGCACCGCCCGTGACCGGGCAAACGTGGCGTGGGTCTCGGCGAAGACGAAGGCCGTGCTGACGAAGCAGGCTCTCTCCCGAAACAACGCTGTCACCGTCTCGCGAGCCTCGGCGTGATGTATCTGCCGTGCATCCCGGAACGCGATCCAGAAGGACGAATCGAGGAACACCCGGTGGCTGTGCATCAACGGGCGGCCCCTTCCTTGGCCAGAACCCATCGTCCACGCTTCTTCAGGTATCTCTTCGGGGAACCGTAGAGGTAGTGGTCGTGGTTGATGGCGGCGTCCTCGGGCAACGCAAGGTCGGGGTCATGCGGAGTGGCGTCCAACATGGGGTTGCTCTCCCACGCCGCGTCCGGCAGGTGCATCTTGTCATCGATGTAGCCGCGGATGACCGCCGCCATGGGTTCGCCGCGGCGCAATGCTTCTGCCGTAACGAACTCGTGCTCCGACCGGGTGAGGTAGATCTGCGTGCGCACCATCGCCACATCACCGTTGACCACGCCGCCGGAGGCCGGTTTGGGGTGGTCCTGCATGACATCGGGCGGCCGCAACACTGCTGGAAAGGGAACTGACTTCTTCATGCAGCGTTCATACATCACGCTGTATGGACGCGACAACTTCATTGTCCGGCTTCGCTTGCTCCAGGGCGCGTCCTTCCATCAACCCCGCGCAATCCATCCACCACCCAACACCCGGTCCCCTTCATAAAACACACAGGCCTGCCCCGGCGTCACCGCCCGCGCCGGCTCGTGCAACCGCACCTCCGCCCGCCCCCCCCCCCCCCGGCTCACCGGCCCCCCCCGCCCCCCCAGGGAGGAGCCCACCGTCCCCGGACACAACAATAACGCCCGCGGGTAAG
>CAZDYB010000060.1:0-13640 GCA_964509045.1 uncultured Akkermansia sp. | reverse complement strand
ATCGTCCGGCATCCACGCTGACAAAGTCGCCCTTCCATAGTTGGCGGAGCGCCATTTCGCCGGAATCAAAGGCAAGATTGACCCGATCGGGATAGCCAACCGCGATGCCACGGTAGCCGACGGGACTTTGGCCACGGGCGATTTCGGTGATGTCAGCGACGCGGAGTTCGTTGGATTCCCGGGACAATCCGACCGGCTTCCTGGCCCGGGTTCCGTCCTCCAGATAGGTCCACAGGGCCTCGATCTGCTGGCCGGTGTCGCCGCCGAGAACCTGGGGACGAACCGACTGACCGTCCGGCCAGTAACTGGGCATGATGACGGTGGGATGAAACCGGGCTGGTTGACGCAGGTAGAGATGGAACCAGTTCTTCCTGAGACGTTCCGTCATCCGCGCCAGGTCAACGGCGCCGACCTCGCCCGACTTCTGTCCGTTGAACTCATGGCACACGATGCAACTCAGCCCGTTGATGCCGGTCAGTTCATGACCTGCATCCTTCCAATCCTGGAGTTGGGTCGGCTTGGGAATGGTGACGGATTCGAGGGTATCGACCTTTCCCAACAGTTCCACAAGATGTCCGACCTGGGCTTCGCCGAACTGGGGCATTGCGGCGTCGAGATAGGGGCGTTGACGTCCACCGCGCAGGAGCACTTCGGCCAGCCACTCCGGCTTCAGCTTGGCGCCGACATGAGTCAAGGGAGGTGGGAGACGCCCCTGGTCGCCGAGGCCCGGTTGGGTTCCGGTGAAGAGCGCATTGCGCGCGGCATCGATTTCCCCAAGGCCGGCGCGGTCGTGACAGGCGATGCAATTGAAGGTGGCCAGGGTCTTGTTGATGGACTGCTGGTCGTCGAGTTGGGGTTGCTCGGCATGCGGCAAGGCCTGGGCAATCCATCCGCGTTGCTCCGTCGTGAGGGCGAAGTCCGGCCAGGGGCCGGGCGATCCACTCAGGCATCCCCGCCTGGAATCGAGCTTTGCCCAGGCCATGGACGGCTCGGCGGGAACCTTCAGATCGTCATGGCACCTGGCGCAGCCATGCCTGACGAAATCCTCCCGTCCACGGGTGGCCAGACTGGCATCCACCCGAAGCGGTTCGAAGGCTGGGATGGGCTGGTCGGAGACTGAAAGCATGGACGATGGAATCGGAGCCCGGGCGAAGCCTGGTCCGGCCATTTCAAAGGCGAACTTCGGATCATGCCCGGTATGAAAGTAGGTGAGCTGGATGGGGTGCCAGCCGGTGTCGAGTTCTGCGTTCCCTTGAAGCTGCTTCACGCCGCGCCGGTCACTGGGCGTTTGTTGGATGACCGGTTTTCCATCCAGCAGCAGCGAGCCGCCGTTCAGGGTGAGGAAGAAGGTGTGGTTGCCTGCGTTGGTGATGTTCACCCATCCGTTGAACTGGATTGCGGAATGGTGCTGCAGTTTGCCGAGGCTCTGTGCGGCAAAATCAGCCACGTGCCCGGCCCGTTCCGCCTTTACGTTCTCGCTCTCGAGACCCTCCCATACCGGACCCCGGTAAAGGGTATAACCCAGCGATCCCGGCACCCGCGTGCCTTTCAGCAGATAGTGGGCGATCTGCTCGATATCCCGACCGGACAGGCGCAGGTCGGGCATGCGTCCGGAGGGTCGACTGGCATGGGGTTTGCGCAGGAATTCCACCAGACCACTGAAGCCATACTTGCGCTCCAAGGCACCCAGCGGGGTTGAATCAGCCGCGAGGATCTCTGCGCCGCGGTCATCGCGAGGCGAATGGCATTGCGCACAACCCCGGGCATGGAACAGGCGTTGGCCGTGTTGCGCCGCCACGGCATCGGGCGGTTGAAGGGCGAATCTGTTCTCCCTCAGGGACAGCAGAAAGTGCGTGATCGAGGTTGCGACCCGCTTCCTCTCCGCATCGTCGAGTCGGCTCAACGCATCCGGCATGGTGCTGCCGGGCTTGGTGCCATGGGGATCCTGAATGAAGGACTCCAGATAGGCCGGGTTCACCCGGGACCCGACTTCAGCGAGTCGAGGGGCCTGTTTGGAACGGGCTGGAAGAGTGCCACTGGCCCCATGACAGGCTGCGCAGTTGAGTTCCTCGATCAGCACCAACCCCTTCAATCCTGGATCGAGTTGACTGGAGTTCAGGCCGGGCAGGATGGCTTCGGCACGAACGACCGGCGGGGTGACGGACAGCAGCAGACCCAGCGCCATCCAGCATCTGCTTCGACTGGTCCCGTGGGGAGTCGACTTTCGCGCAGGGGAACCGGGGCCTGACTGGGAGTGGAATTGCATGATGCTGACAGGAATCGTCTGAACCCATGCCTGGAGGGCGATCACGGAGAGTAGGATTCCCAGCCAAACCGGATTTTGTCGCTCCTGGAGTTGCCGGCCGTTGTGCGATTCGAGACCCGGGGACGACACCATTGCCGGGGCCGCTGCCGGGGTGGTCATCCCTTGAGAAGCAGCATGCGGGTTGAACTCGGTGATGAGGCTGTCATTGGCCCCTTGGGGTGGAGCACGGATTTCAGTGAGTGCACCGATTCCGGAGGTGGCAGGCAACCGGGGCCAACCTCGCGTCAGATGCGGGGAGTTGGGCTGGAAGACTGCATTCTTCCTGTCGGCAGACCCGGCGATCCAGCGGATCCACGGGCTGGGACGGCGACCGGATCCCGGTCGGATTCCCGCGTTCCACCGGGTCAATGTCCGGCCGGGGAAGCGGTGGAGGGATCGGTGGGTTGACAGAATCGGGGTGGACCTTCATGACCACGGACCAACAGCAAAGAGTTTCCCCATCGTGAAATCTCACCCAGCTCCACGTCCGGACGGATTCACGCTCATCGAGTTGCTGGTCGTGATCGCCATCATCGCGATCCTTGCCGGAATGCTCCTGCCGGCGTTGGCGAAGGCCAAGTACAAGGGCAGCCGGATCGTGTGTGTGAACAACATCCGGAGCCAGTACCTGCCGCAGATCATGTACGCGGACGACAACCGTGGGCGGTTCCAACAGCACGATGATGGGAGCCCGGACTATCACCGCACCTCCGGGCGCAAGGACAGCATCGTGGATTCGATGAAGGGAAAATACCTTTCCAACACGAAGGTCCTGATCTGTCCGATCACCGCGAAGACGTTCGGCAAGCTGTGGCTGAACTACGCCAGCATGACCAACTTCGCCGATGCCAACACGCGCGATTACGGTGGGTGGGACACGCCCGCGGCGATGGTTTACACGCCCTACATGTGGTTTGCCAATTTCCCGGGCATGAAGTTCCAGTCGCTCAGCGGCAGCCGGGATCCGGCCGCGGCCGACATCGAACCCGCCTGGCCAAAGCGTGCCGACGAGTGTGATTCCACGCGGGCCTTCATCACGCATCGGGTGAGCGACACGCCTGGATCGGTGACCTGGGATGTCGGTCACCTTGGCCGGTTCAATGCGCCCAAGGTCAGCCGCCACTTCCTGGAATTCTCGCTGAGCCCGGACCAACCGGTGGGCCAGGCCGATGGCAGCGTGGTCGTGCGTCCGAAGATGCAGATCAAGGCCCGTGCCATTGGCGGACCGGGCGGCAACACGGTTTTCTGGTACTGAACCATGCATGCAGCAGGATCGGTCATGTGGCTGCATCTTCCTGAGGGACGTTCCGTTCGTTCCCCGGCGTGAACGGATCGGCTGCGCCGCCATTTCCCTCCCGGGTGCGGGTTTTGGGGCTGGGTGGAGTTGCAACCAACTCGCGGATGGCACCGGGTCGGGTGGGTGGGATAGGGTGAAGGGCGATGCGGTTGCTGGATCGGTACCTCTTGCGTGAGTTGCTGGTGCCGTTGGGCTTTTGCCTGGGCGGTTTCCTGGTGTTCTGGCTCGCCTTCGATCTGTTGGGACAGCTCTCGGGATTCCAGCAGCGTGGCCTGGGGCTGGGGGAGATTGCCTCGTTCTATGTTTACGGGCTTCCGGAACTGCTGGGGACGGTTCTGCCGGTCGGATTCCTGCTGGCGTTGCTGTACGCGCTGACCAACCACACCCGGCATCATGAGATCACGGCGATCCGGGCAGCCGGGATCAGCATCTGGCGGTTGTGTGTTCCGTATCTGGGCCTGGGGCTGGTCTTTTCGTTGATCCTGCATGGGCTGGGCGAGTACGTGATGCCGGGATTCAAGGAAGGGCAGGAGGCCTTGATGCGGAAGGATCGGGGTGGGACGGCATCGGCAGCCCTCTGGCGGGAAAGGATCGACCTTGAGAACGCCCGGGAACGCCGGATCTGGAACATCGGGGCATTTCACCTGGGAACCGCGGAATTGAAGGCACCGCGGGTCCGGATGCCACTGGAGCCGGGGGCGCGACGGGTCCTGACGGCGCGCCAGGCGAGGTGGACGAACGGCGGTTGGCAGGCGCGGGGCGTGGTGGAACGGATCCATCGTTCGGCGCAGGATCCGGAGCCGGCACTGGAGACGGGTGCGGATCGGCATCTGCCGGTGTTGGGGATAGCTCCGGAGGAGTTGATGCGGTGGGAGGGCAGGGAACTCACGGTGATGATTCCGGTGACGCATTGGATCACCAACGAACTGGGAAGGACGAACATCGTGATCCCGACGCCGACGATGTGGCGGACGAACCTGGTTGGGGAGACGGCGGGGGGGATGAAGTGGCGGGTGGGCAGCCTGGATCCGCAGCGTCAGGAGTTGAAGGAATTGGAGGTGACGATCCCAGCCGATCCCTCGGCCTGGAGGCTGGTGATTGGGCAGGCTGGAGCCTGGCGGGAAGAGGAGTGGAAGTTTTCGGGGGTGACGGAGTACCTGTTCCGTGGGGCGACGGATGGGGATCCGATGCCGATGGTGCATGCCGAGCTGGGGTTGCCGGGATTGGGAGAGACGCCGGACATGATCCGGTCGGAGCTGCGGGTGGCGTCATTGCGGCGTGGTCGGACGATGAAGCGGGCGGAGTTGACGCTGGCGGAGATCCGGGATTATCGGCGGTTGCATCCGCGGGTGCCGCCGGAACTGGAGGCGACGTTGGAGACGCAGTGGCATGCGCGGTTGGCGGGGCCATGGACGTGTCTGGTGGTGGTGTTGATAGCGGTTCCGTTCAGTGTGGCGCCCGGGAGGCGCAACCTGTTTTACGGGGTGGCAGGGAGCATCGGGATCGCCTTTGCGTACTTCGTCTTGCAGAAGTTTGGCTTTGCGCTGGGCCAGAGTGGGCGAGTGCCGGGATGGATGGCGGCGTGGCTGCCGAACGGGGTGTTTGCGCTTGCTGGAATTGTGCTGACAGCCCGCCTGCCATGACAACGAAGCCGAATCCACCGGACGACGAGTTGGGGCAGTTGCGGGAGCAACTGGAACGGATGCAGACCCTGGCCCGGGTATCGCGGGTCATCCATTCGACGTTGGAACCGAGGGAGGCGTTGCAGCGGATCCTGGGAGAGGCGGTGCGATTGGTCCGGGCGTGGTCGGGTTCGATCTGCCTGATCAATCCGACGACGGGCCAGTTGGAGATCGAGGCGGCGGAAGGTCTTTCGCTGGAAGCGCGGGCCGTCCGGTTGCGGGTGGGGGACGGGATAACGGGTTGGGTGGCGCGGACGGGTCGGGCGGCGCGGGTCGACGACACGCAACAGGACCGGCGCTATGTGCATGTGAAGTCCGGGGTGGTGTCGGAGTTGGCCATTCCGTTGAGGGTGGCGGGTGAGGTGCGCGGGGTATTGAACGTGGATTCGGATCGGCCGGCGGCCTTTTCTGCGGCCGATCAGGAATTGCTGGAAGACCTGGCCTCGTTGGCGGCGCAATCGATCCAGAATTCGTGGCTGTTCGAGTCGGCCCGACAACGGGCGCGTCTGTTGGAGTCGCTGGTGCGGGTGGGGCAACGGATCAATTCGACGGTGAGCCTGGACGATGCGTTGCAGGTGATCACGCGGGAGGCGCGGGCGTTGATCGGGGTGAAGATGTGTTCGTTGATGATGGTGGATGAGACGGGTGAATGGCTGGACCTGAGGGCGAGCCATGGGGCGGGCCCGCAGTACCGGGCGAAGCCGCGGTTGCCGGTATCGGACAGCCTGCTGGGGATCGTGGTGCGACGTCGCAAGCCGATGCAGGTGGAGAACGTGCAGGTGAGCGGGCGTTACCAGAACGTGGTGATCGCGCGGGAGGAAGGGCTGGTGTCGTTGCTGGCGGTGCCATTGCTGTTTGAGAACCGGGCGATCGGGGCATTGACGGTCTACACCGGGCAACCGCACCTGTTTGCGGACGAGGAAGTCCGGACGTTGTCGGCGTATGCGGAGTTGTCGGCGTTGGCCCTGGAGAAGGCGCGACTCTACGACCGACTGGTTTCGCTGGAGGAGGAGTTGCGGCAATCAGAACGGTTGAGTGCCCTGGGATTGCTGGCGGCCGAGGTGGCGCATGAGATCCGCAATCCGCTCACGGTGATGAAGATGTTGCATCACTCGCTCAACCTTGAGTTTCCGGCGGGCGATCCCCGGGGCACCGACGTCCGGATCATGGGTGAGAAGATGGATCACCTGAACCGCATCGTGGACCGGGTCCTGGACTTTGCCCGGACGGCGGATCCGGTGCGGGCGCCGGTGGATGTGGCGGGTTTGTTGACGGACATGGGGTTCCTGTTGCGGGCGAAGCTGAAGCACGCGGGGGTGAACCTGGTGTTGCGATCCGAGCCGGAACTGCCCCGGTTGATGGGGGATGCCACGCAGTTGGAGCAGGCGTTCCTGAACCTGTCATTGAACGCGGTGGATGCGATGCCGGACGGAGGTCGGTTGATCATCCGGACGCGCGGGGTGGGATGCCGGAATGGACCGGGGAAGGGGAGGGTGGTGATCCGGTTTCGCGATACCGGGGAAGGGATGTTGCCGGAACAGAAAGCCCGGTTGTTCACCTCGTTGCTGGGATCGACCAAGCCCCAGGGCAACGGGTTGGGGTTGGCGATTGTGCGGCGGGTGGTGGAGGCGCACGGGGGAGAGATCCGGGTGTGGTCGTGTCCCGGGAAGGGAACGGCGTTCACCCTGATCTTCCCGGTACCGCCGGGGACGTGACGGCGTGGGTCAGGAGGGTCGACCGTAGCCCAGATTGGAGAGGATGCGGCAGGTCGAGAGGGAGCGGTTGAGGGTGTAGAAATGGACACCGGGAGCTCCTTCCCGGAGCAGTTCCTCGATCTGGCGGGTGCTGTACTCGATTCCGAAATCCGTGACGGCCGCGTCGTCATCCCCGAGTTCCTCGAGTCTGGCCAGGAACGCTGCGGGAAGTCGGGCGCCGCAGAGTTCGACGAATTTCTTGGTCTGATTGCGGGCGACAACCGGGAGCAGGCCGGGAATCAGGGGAACCTCCACCCCCAGCTTCCGGGTCAGGTGATCGCGAAAGGTGAAGTAATCGGCGTTGTCGAAGAACAACTGGGTGACGACGAAGTCGGCGCCGGCACGGACCTTTTCAGCGAGGTGTTCCCAGTCCACCAGACGTCCTGCGGCCTGGGCGACGTGACCTTCGGGGAAGCCGGCGGTGCCGATGCAGAAGCCGCCGCGTTGATGAAGGAAGCCAACGAGCTCGGAAGAAAACTCGAACCCGCCCTCGGTCTTGACGAAGGGACCGCCGCCGGGTGGATCACCCCGCAGGGCTAGCAGGTTCCGGATGCCCCGACGTCCGGCCTCATCAACGACCCGGCTGATGTCATTGCGGGTGGCGTTGACGCAGGTGAGGTGCATGAGGGTGGTGAGGTCGTGATCGCGCTGGATCCGTTCGGCGATGTCGAGGGTCTTGTCGCGGGTGGATCCGCCGGCGCCGTAGGTGACGGAGCAATAGCCCACGGGAAAGCCGTGGAAGGCGGGGAGGACCTCGGCGAACAGCTTGCGATCACCTTCGTCGGTCTTGGGCGGGAAGAACTCGATCGAGAACGAGGGGCGACCGTTGCGGACGTCATCCTCATGGATCTCGTGGATGGAGCGAATCACAGGGCCGGACTCTGGAAGGGGGCGGTTTCCGGTGCAAGCACGGCGCGGAGGAATGCCGGAGGATGCGCCCGGATCCTGGGCCATCCGGTTCTGGGTTCCTTGCGACTCAGCAGTTCCGGTTCGTGACCTCCAGGGCGGTTTTCACCAGAGGGGACACAGGGATCACAGAGGTGGGCAGGGAGGGGATGTGCAGTCGCATGGAACCCATGCAGCGAGGGTGCCTGGCCCCGTCGGAAAAGCCGATGAACAGGTGGCAACGGTCTGTTGCGGTTCCAAAGCGCTCTCTGCCTTTCACGCAAGACCGGCGACCGAACGTCGCCGATCCGGTTCCGACGCAAGACCGGCGACCGAACGTCGCCGCTCCGGTTCCGGGAAAATGGATTGAGGGTCAAACGATTCATGGGAATCAGAGCGAGGGTTCATGGTGCTGGGGAGTGGCAAGGGATGGTGAGGGTGGACAGTGAATTCCGTTGGCCTGTCCGGGGTTGGGCATGGTTGATTGTTGGGGCGCCGCGATTGGATCGCGGCCCAATTGAACATCATGGCGAACATTCCACTGCTGCTGACGGAACTGAAGGAGTTGACCAACGGGCTGAACCGGTTGGCGCGCAATCTCTGGTGGAGTTGGGATCAGGATGCGCAGGACATCTTCCAGGAGATCTCACCCCGATGCTGGCAGAACCTGCATCACAACGCGGTGGCGGTGATGCGGGAGGTATCGGAATACGAGTTGAGGATGCGGTTGCAGGAGCCGGGATTTGCGGGGCGGGTGCGCAAGGTATTGGGCAAGTTCGAGGCGTATCTCAACCAACCGGACACCTGGGCCGCCGGTGCGGCCCCGGCGTTGAAGGCCAATCCGGTGGCGTACTTCAGTGCGGAGTTTGCGTTTCATGAGACCCTGCCGATTGCGGCGGGGGGCTTGGGGGCATTGGCTGGTGACCATGCCAAGTCGGCGAGCGACCTGGGGTTGCCGTTTCTGGGAATCAGCCTGTTTTACCGCGAGGGATACTTCCAGCAGGCCTTCAACACGGAAAACTGGCAGACGGAATACTACACCCATCTGCATCCCAAGAACCTACCGTTGGAACCGGTGCTGGATGCCCATGGCGAGCCGTTGGTCTGTTCGGTGCGGATCGCGGCCTGCACGGTGCGTTTCCATGCCTGGCGGGTGAATGTGGGGCGGGTGCCGGTGTACCTGTTGGACACGAACCGACCGGAGAACGAACCGCATTTCCGGGATCTCACACTCCGGGTATATGGCGGTGATTCCACGACCCGGGTGATGCAGGAGATGGTGTTGGGAGTGGGCGGGGTCCGGTTGTTGCGGGCATTGGGGATCCAGCCGGGGACCTTCCACATGAACGAGGGGCATGCGGCATTCCTGACCCTGGAACTGATCCGGGAGAAGCTGGCTGGCGGGATGACGATGGAAGAGGCGGGGCGCCTGACCCGGGCGCAGTGCCTGTTCACCACGCATACCCCGGTGGAAGCGGGACATGACCGGTTCAGCAGTGACCTGCTTTCCTATGCCGGACATGGGTTGGGAATGGATCTGGGGATCACGCACGAGGCGTTGATGGATCTGGGGCGGGTCCGTTCGGGCGACAAGACCGAGCCCTTCTGCATGACGGTGCTGGCCTTGCGATACAGTCGGGCGGCCAACGGCGTCTCGGAACTTCACGGGCAGGTGAGCCGTGAGATGTGGATGGATCTCTATGGTGTCACCCGGGCCGAGGAGGTTCCGATCGGGCACGTGACCAACGGCATTCATCTGGTGGGATGGATGAAGGGTCCGGCGCGGCGTTTCTGGCGGTCGAAGTACGCCGAGTTGTATCCGGAGAAGACCGATCTGGATTGGTTGGCGGAGGCGAACAGCGCGGATTTCTGGAAGCGGGTTTCGGAACCTTCCCAGTTGTCGGACGAAGAGATCTGGTCGCTGCGCTATCGTCTGCGCCGCGAGTTGGTCGAGTTCACCCGACGTCGGTTGATGATGCAGGGGCATACCATCGGTCGGGATGATTTCATCACGTTCGACACGTTCCTGAATCCGGATGCCTTGACGATTGGGTTTGCGCGGCGGTTCGCGACGTACAAGCGGGCGCCGTTGATCTTCGATCAGTTCGAGAACGTGGTGAAGCTGGTGAAGGATTCCGGGCGTCCGGTGCAGTTCATCTTCGCCGGCAAGGCGCATCCGCGTGATGACGCTGGAAAGGCCTTCATCCAGAAGGTCATTCACCTGTCCAAGTTCTCTGAACTGCATGGACACCTGGTGTTCATCGAGAACTACGACATCCATGTCTGTCGGATGATGGTGTCGGGCTGTGACATCTGGCTGAACAACCCGCGTCGACCCCTGGAGGCCAGCGGCACCAGCGGCATGAAGACCACACCGCATGGCTGCCTCAACCTGAGCATCCTGGATGGCTGGTGGCGCGAGGGGTATGACGGCACCAACGGCTTTGCCATCGGGCCCGACTCCCATCCGGACGATCTCGACGAACAGGATCGGGTGGACAGTGCGAACCTGTATCAGGCGTTGACCACCCAGGTCCTGCCGGAGTTCTTCAATCGCGATGCCGATGGGATTCCGCGGCAGTGGGTTGCCCGGATCCGACGTTCGTTGGCGACCTTGGCCTCCGAGTACAGCACCTGGAGGATGGTTCAGGAATACACCCGGAAGTATTACGATCCGGCCCGTTGACGGGGCATTCCACCCGGGTTGATTCCGGAAGGATCGGTTCAAAGTACGAAGCCCGGACGCAAGTCCGGGCTTCGTTGTCTGCCTGTGTGTGTGTGTGTGTGTTGATCCGGGCGGTTCGCGGTTGGAAGGATGGGACCTGGTGAACGTTGGAGGGATGTTGCCGTGGGGACTGGGAAGTCACCGTCGGGCCTGGGGGCATCCCTTCAGGTTCATTGGGCTGCAGTTGGTCTGGTATTGTCTTCTGTTGGCTTCTGAATCGAGTCGGCTACGAGCCGGCAACAGTCTGCCGGACTCAAGGAACCAAGTTGTCGATGACCGCCCATCCTTTTCCTACGGACCATCCGAAGGCGGCGGATTTGTACTGAGTCGACCTACGTGATTTCAAGTATTCATTTCAGTCATCTGTAGGGGTAATGCGTTCACCCGGGTCTTGTCTGGGGGGCTGTTCGCGGGCAATTGAGCTGCGGAACGGTCTGGGACATTGCGTTGGAGTGGGGGCTGTTGTATCCCGCCCGCGACACCGCACATGTTTGGAATCGGAAAACCAAAGAATCCCGAGGAGCACCGGTATTATCTTCTGCCTGGCCAGGGCCGGGGCGCCCGGCGCAAGCATCGGCAGCATCTGATGATCGCCTGGGTGGTGGGGATTGTTGCGGCTTCGATCCTGGGTCTTGGGCTCTGGTTCCTGAATCAGCGGACTTGAAGGCACGTGGTGGAGGGCAAGTGGATCCGATGGAAACCGGGGAAGCGCCGTTGGGATTGATTGCGGGGAGTCGGCGCCTGCCGTTTGTGTTTGCCGGGGAGGCGCGGCGATCGGGGAGGAGGGTGGTGGCGGTGGGTTTTGAAGGAGAGACGGATCCGGCATTGGAATCCGAGGTGGATGGGCTCGTCTGGATGCGGGTGGGGCAATTGGGTCGGATGATTGGGGCCTTGAAGGAGGCTGGGGTGAAGCAATGCGTGATGCTGGGGCAGATCGCGCCCCGTCACCTGTTTGATGTCCGGCCGGATCTGCGGGCAATGGCCTTGTTGTTGCGGTTGAAGGAGCGCAATGCCCACACGGTTTTTGGAGCGATCGGGAATGAGTTGGCCAAGGATGGCATCGAGTTGGTTTCGCCGTTGCCCTGGTTGATCCCCTGGATGCCGGGTGCTGGGTATTCGGTCGGTCCTGGCCTGAGGGAAGAAGAACGTTCGGATGTGCGGTATGGGTTCCGGATTGCTGGGGAGATTGCCCGATTGGACATCGGCCAGAGCGTGGTGGTGAAGGGGGGCACGACCCTGGCAGTGGAAGGGTTTGAGGGGACGGATGCGTGTCTGGAGCGGGGAGGAAAGCTGGCGGGCAAAAAGGGGGGTGCGGTGGCGGTGAAGCTGTCGAAGGCGGGTCACGATGTCCGGTTTGACCTGCCGTGTGTGGGGCCGAGGACCCTGGAGACCTGTGCCGCCCACGGGGTGCGGGTATTGGCCTTCGAGGCGGGACGCACCATCCTGCTGGACCGACCCGAGACCGAAGCGGTGGCGGTGCGACAGGGAATCAGTCTGGTCGCACATTGCTGACCCGGAATCCCGCGGGTATCCCAGCGGATGTCCGACCCTCCCTGCAAAGGTGTCGGCATGACGATGAAACGGGAAGGTTGGCAGCAGACGGGAGTCGCGGTGGAGATCGAAGTGCTGGCGAGATTCGGGGGATGTCGGGTGGCACGATTGCGTGACGGTCGCCGGGTGATCCGCGGTGGCAACGCCTCGGATCAGGACGCTGCCCGGGAATGGGCTTCCCTGTTCTGTCACGAGGCGTTGCCGGAGGCTGGGGATCCGGCGGAGGAGGTCGGCAGGCTTTGAAGAGTGCAGCCCGTCGATCGGATGGAGCGAGCCCGGCCTGGGGGAAGGCAACGTGCCTGGATTGACCTCCCGGGTGTCGGGTCCACGGTGGGGTGGATGACGGATGTTGCTGGTGGCCATGCGGGGAGTCGGAGGGAAGCCCTGGCGCAATGGGAAGCGTTCCTGTTGAAGGCGCCGGCGTACGCGGCGATGCGGAACCGCGTGGAGACGGGCCATCCGCATGTGACCCGTCTGTCGCCGGCCATCCGTTCTCGGTTGGTGTCCGAGGAGGAATTGATCCGGAGCCTGCTGGCGCGACACGACCTGGCGCGGGTGGAGAAGCTGGTCCAGGAGATCCTGTGGCGGCAGTACTGGAAAGGTTGGTTGGAATTGCGGCCCCAGGTCTGGACGGCGTATCGGGCGTCGGTGCGGCGTTGGAGGGAGGGCGGGGACCCGGCGGTTCTGGAGCGTGCGGTCGAGGTGGCGAATGGGCGGAGCGGTGTGGCGGTGATGGACCGGTTTGCGCGGGAGTTGATGGATACCGGCTATCTCCACAACCACGCGCGGATGTGGTGGGCGAGTTACTGGATCCATGTGGAGCGACTGCCTTGGGAACTGGGAGCGGATTGGTTTTATCGGCACCTGTTGGACGCCGATCCGGCGAGCAACACCCTGGGTTGGCGGTGGGTGGCCGGGATCCAGACGCCGGGCAAGGTGTATCGGGTGCGTCGATCCAACCTCGAGCGTTACTGTGATGGCGGGTATCTGGATGACCGGACGGGGCTTGATCGCCTGGAGGATGGGGAAGTCGAAGCGGTCGCGGGGGTGGAGACGGCGGATCGGACGGTACATGCGCTGGAGGAGATGGAAGAGTCGATGGGTGGAATGGAGGGTCCCTACGGAGTGTGGATCCATGGGGAGGACGGGTCGGTGGAGACGACCGGGCTGGGAATGATGAGGCCTTCGGCGGTCCTGGGTGGGGTGGACTGGAAGCTGACCTCGGACCATGGGGTGAGCGAGGGGCGGCGGGGCTACATGAAGCGGGTGATGAAGGATGCCTTGGGACGGGCCTCAGGGCATTTCGGATGTCCGATCGTGGGATGGGGTGGGGTGGAGGGTGGGCACGCGGTGGGGAGCGGGGATCTGGCGGGTGGGTTGGTGGAGGGATGTCGGCAATTCGGGTTGAAGGGTGTGGTGGCGATGAAGCCGGCGGTGGGAC
>CAZDYB010000059.1:12711-13648 GCA_964509045.1 uncultured Akkermansia sp. | reverse complement strand
ACGTCATCACGGTGGAACACATCCTGGCGATGAAGGACCAGGCGATCGTCTGCAACATCGGTCACTTCGACAATGAGATCCAGGTGGACGCCCTCAAGACGCGCAAGGGTGTGACCATCGAGAACATCAAGCCCCAGTACGACCGGTATCATCTGCCGGGCAACAAGAGCATCTATCTGTTGGCCGAAGGCCGCCTGGTGAACCTCGGATGCGCGACCGGGCATCCGTCCTTCGTGATGTCCAATTCGTTCACCAACCAGACCCTGGCCCAGCTCGATCTGTGGCAGAACAAGGACAAGTACGAGAAGACGGTCTATCGCCTGCCCAAGCGTCTGGACGAAGAGGTGGCCCGACTGCATCTCGACAAGATCGGCGTCAAGCTCACCAAGCTGACGAAGAAGCAGGCCGAGTATCTCGGTGTCGCTTCAGACGGTCCCTACAAGCCCGAGCATTACCGGTACTGATCCGGTTTGATTCCAAAGCGGCGGTGATGGCTCCGGCTGTCACCGCCGTTTTTGTGCTCACTTCAGCAGAGGATTCGACCATTTGAGGCCCGGAAAGCGGGCGAAGTCGTTGTCGGTCGAGGCCAGTTGGGCCTGGTGCTCAATGGCCAGCGCGGCCAGGTGGGCATCCGTGGTAAGGTTGGCTCCGACCCCGGCCGCCCGGAGAAGTCGAAAGAGTATTTCGGCGTGGCGCGGGCCGGGATCGATGACATCCACATTGGGTTGGTCCAGCCAGGATTCGACGACCTCGATGGCGGTCGATACGGGCATGGGATGGGGAAGGATCTTTGGGTGGGTCATGATCCGGATGAATCCGAGGAGGGTGACCCACGCAAGCCCCACCGAATGCCCCCCCCCCCCCCCCCCCCCCCCCCCACCCCCCGGCGCGGGGGGGGGGGGGGAATGGGGGGTTTTTTGAATGGTTTGCCGGGTGT